>NZ_JAACYW010000136.1 GCF_015356825.1 Catenulispora rubra
GGGGTGGGCCGCGGGGTGTCGGAACACAGATCAGCCGGTTCCAGAAGGTGGTGTTCGACGCGCGGGGCGTCGTGCCGCTGGGGTACGCGGCGCTCGGGTTCGTGGTGGGGGTCGTGGTCGGGGTGCTGGTCCGGCGGACCGTGCCGGCGATGGCGGCGACGCTGGTGGTCGTGGCGGCGGTGCAGTTCGTCGTGCCGACGTGGGTGCGGCCGCATCTGGTCGCGCCGGCGACGATCACGGGTCCGGTGCTGACGGCGTCGGACCTGCGGTCGGCGCAGTTCGGGAGCGAGGGGCAGGTGACGGTGCCGGTCGACATCCGCGGGGCGTGGATCGTGACGAACCGGACGGTGAGGCCGGACGGGCGCGGGTTCAGCTTGCTGGACGCGTCGCAGTGCATGAATCTGGGGATCGCGGAGACCGGCGACTGCCTGGCGAAGCTGGGGCTGCGGCAGGTGGTGACGTATCAGCCGGCCGACCGGTTCTGGGAGTTCCAGGGGATCGAGACCGCGATGCTGCTGGGCGCTGCGGTGGTGCTGGCTGCGGGTGGGGTGGTGTGGATCCGGAAGGTGCGGCTCTCGTAGCGGCGCGTGGTGCACGCGTGGTCTGCGCTTGGTCCGGCGGGGCTGTAGCTCACTTTTGGGAAGTAGCCGCTACTCGGTAAAGTAGCCGCCCAGCGGATAGAAATGAGGTGAGCGTTGTGGCGTCTGTCGCGACCGTGACCATGACCGAGGCACCTTCGTACGACCCGTTCGAGCGGGGCTGCCCGTCGCGGGACCTGCTCGACCGCATCGGCGACAAGTGGTCGATCCTCGTGCTCGGCGCCCTCGGCCAGCACGGAAGGTCGCGGTTCACCGACTTGCGCAAGCGGCTCGCGGGCGTCAGCGAGAAGATGCTGACGCAGACCCTGCGCGCCCTGGAACGCGACGGCCTGGTCCTGCGTACGGTGTACCCCGAGGTGCCGGTGCGCGTGGAGTACGAGCTGACGCCGCTGGGCGTGACGCTACGCGGACCGGTGAAGGCGCTCACCGAGTGGTCGCTGGAGCACACGACGGAAGTGCTGGCCGCGCGCGACGAGTATGACGGCCGGGCTGGTCGGGCCAGCTGACACGCCCCGCCAGCGCAAGTCCTCTCGCGACGACGGAATAGTCGCCCGCCAGCCGGCGCGGCATCCGGCGCATACTCGCGAACCCGCCGACCCCGGGTCCTGCGCCTCGCGCTGCGCGCCCCGCCCCGACCCGGACCGTGCACGGCTGTACCAGCTCGGCGCGCTGGCCGCCGCTGCCGCCGCCCTCGGCCCCTGGCAACCCACCGTGGCGCCGGCTCAGAGCATCGTCGTGAGCGTGTCGATGATGATCTGCTCCGGGCTCGTGCCGGCCGTGCTCGGCGGCCGGTGGAAATGGCCGAGCCAGCCGTAGATCGACATGGCGCCGCCGGCGATGCCGGGGAAGTCGACGTCCCAGCCGCAGGCGTAGTGCAGGGCGCCGCCGGAGGCCAGGAGTTCGTCGGAGGGGATGTAGGCCGGTATCTCGTTGGCGTAGCCGGCGACCCAGATGCCGTTGGACCCGCCGTGCCGGTTGCGGAAGTAGACGCCGTAGCCGGACACGAGTTCGCCGCCGGTCAGGGCGATGTCGAGGGGGCCGGAGGCGCCGGGGAGCTTCCAGGTCTGCAGCGGCAGCGGGATGGCGGTCTGGAAGGAGTGGGCGTCGATCTGGCCGATCATCACCTCGGCGTGCCGCCGGTAGTAGCCCGTGTAGCCGGCCGTGGTGCTGGTCTGGCGGACGACGTAGTCGGCCCGGACCGCGGCGAGGTTGGCCGGCGTGTCCGTGATGTCCAGCGGCAGGCTGACTTCCTGATAGGCGGTGCTGATCGGACCGCTCACCGCACGTCCGGGAGTGGCGATCGCGTTGACCACGGTCTGGCCCAGGTCGCTGCCCAGGCTCTGGGACAACGGCCAGTCGCGGCCGTTCACCGGCGGATCCTGATCCCCCGCCGGGCCGGTGAGGAACTGGGCGAAGGCCCCGGTCGAGCTCTCCAGCAGCGAGCAGGCCACGCCCGGATAGTCCGGATCGAACAGCGTCTGTCCTCCCGCCGACACCGGATGGCACCCGTAACCGAACAGGACCGCCAGCGGGCTGCCGCCGGTACTGCGGGCGACCAGCACCGGGACGTCGACCTCGACGTAGGGCAGGCCTTCCCGGTTGTAGGCGAAGTTCTCGTCCGCGACCTGGTAATCCAGCGTGCACGGGACCTGCACCGCACCCAGCGTGTTGCGCACCAGGCTCACGATGGTGTCCTCCAGATCCGCGCTGTAGGACTCGACCGCGTTCATCACGTCCGAGCCGGGCTGGATGTTGTAGCTGATATACGGGTTCAGCTCGTCGATCAGCACCGGCCCGTTGTGGGTGTGGGTGGCGGTCAGGATGAAGTCGGAGTTGGCCACGCCGAGCGGGATGACCCGGGAGCGGATCCCCTGGTGCATCGAGCGGGGAAAGGCCAGCACGTCGGCGGTGACGATCACGTTGGGGAAGCCGTTGTCCCAGAAGATCGTGCAACGCGCGTACAGCGGCGCGTTGCTCCCCTGCGCCAGCCGGGGCGAGTCGACGCCGTATCCCGCCATGGCAAGATCGGCGGTGGGGGTGATGTCCACCTTGCCGAACGAGACCGCCATCGGCACCGCGGCAGCCTGCGCCGAACCGGCCAGGAGATCGGGCGCCACGACGGCTCCGGCGGCGGCTGCCGCTGCGCCCACGAGCACGCGTCGTCGAGAGATGGCCATTCAAGCCCCCATGATTCGGATCTCGTGCCCGGCGGGCCCGAACGATCGGCCGACGGCCGCGCCCATGTCTCAGGACCCTGTCGCACATATTATCTAGGTATCCGCTTGAGTCCAGCAGGTAGCCAGGAGATCCAGACAGCGACTCGGCAAGAAGATCTGGCACGATCACTCGACTCCAGGAGGAGGTCCGTCCCGGTGAATGATTTCTCCGGCCAGGTCGAACGCGACCTTCGCGACGCTGGTTGGCGACCGGGGCGCGAGATCTATCTGGTCGAGACCTGGGTTGCCGCCTTGCCGGGTCGAGCAGGAGTTCCGGCCGGTGTCGGCGGATGCGGAGGTTCGCCTACCCCTGCCGCCCGCGCGGCTGCACCAGGCCCGACTCGTAGGCGGCGACTGCGGCCTGCAGGCGGTCGCGGACGCCGAGCTTGGCCAGGATGTTCTGCACGTGCGACTTCACCGTGGATTCGGCCAGGTGCAGGGCGGTGCCGATCTCGGCGTTCGAGAGGCCGCGGGCGACTAGGAGCAGGACGTCCACCTCGCGGGCGGACAGCCGCTTACGGAGCTCGGCGCCGTCGGAGGGGTCGGGTTGGTCGGCGGTCATGCGTTCCAGCATCCGGCGCGTGACTGAGGGGGCCAGGATGGCGTCGCCCGCGGCGATTACGCGGACCGCTTCCACGAGTTGGTCGGCGGTGGCGTCCTTGAGGAGGAAGCCGGAGGCGCCGGCGCGTAGGGCGTCGGCGACGTAGTCGTCGAGGTGGAAGGTGGTGAGCATCAGGATCCTGGTGGCGTGGGGGCCGGGGCCGGAGCAGAGCGCGCGTGTAGCGGCGACGCCGTCGAGGCGTGGCATGCGGATGTCCATCAGCGCGATGTCCGGGCGCAGGCGGCGGACCGCCTCGACCGCCTCGGCGCCGTCAGCCGCCTCCCCCACGACCTCCATGCCCGGCTCGGACTCGATGATCGCGCGCAGGCCGGAGCGGACCAGGCGCTGGTCGTCGGCGATCAGGACGCTGATGGTCATGGTGGTCATGGGGAGCCCTCCTCTGGGAGCGGGATGACCGCCTCGACTTCGAAGCCGCCGCCGTTGATGCCGGGGCCGGCACGCAGGGTCCCGCCGTAGATCGCGACCCGCTCGCGCATGCCGACTATGCCGTGGGCGGCGCCGGATGGTGGGCGGGTCGAGCCAGTCGAGCCGGCGGGGCCGCAGCCGTCGTCGAGCACTGACACCCGCACCGACCCACGACCCGGCTCGACGGTGACGGCGGCCGTCGCCCCAGGACCGGCGTGCTTGAGCACATTGGTCAGCGACTCCTGCACGATCCGGTACACCGCCAGCCCCACGCCCGGCGGCAGGTCGGACGGCGGCGCGTCCAGCCGCACCGGCAGCCCGCCGGACTCGAACCGCGCGACCAGCTCCCCCAGGTCGTCCAGCCCCGGCTGCGGACTCATCTCGGGCTCGGCGTCCGGCCGAAGGACGGCCAGCACCCGCCGCATCTCCGCCAGCGCCTCGCGCCCCGTCGCCGAGATCGTGGCCAGGAACGGCGTCACCGCCTCCGGATTCGTCCGCGCCGAGCGCGTCGCCGCCTCGGCCTGCACGGTGATCAGGCTGATCGAGTGCCCGACGACGTCGTGCAGCTCCCGCGCGATCCGCAGCCGCTCCTCGGCCACGGCCCGCGCCGCACGCTCGCCTTCCTCCGCCTCCAGCCGGGCCGCACGCTCGACCAGCTCGGCGATGTAGGCGCGCCGGGTGCGCAACGCATAGCCGAGGATCCACGCCGACACCACGGCCAGGCCGACGCTGTTGAGCCCGTTGCCGCGCGCGTCCGGAGCGAGGTTCGCGGCGGAGAGCGCGAGGGCGGAGGCTGCCGCGATGGCCGCGCTCGCCACCGGGAAGCGGGCACGGCCGGTGCGCTCGGCGCCTTCGGCGTCCTCGATAGGAGCCGCGCCGCTGTCCCAATACACCGCCACGGCGTACGCGGCGAAGAACGTCCCCACCCCCGCGCCGCCGGCCGGGTAGCCGCCGGTCGTCAGGAAGAAGGCGACCGCCGTGGTCGCGGCCAGCGTTGCAACCGGCGCGCGCCGCCGGGCCAGCAGGATCATGCCCTGCATCACCGCCAGCGCCGGGATCGCCGCACGCGGCAGCCACGAAGCCAGCGTGTCGGTCGCGCCCAGGCCGGTGGCCGCGGCGGCGAGGACGCAGACGAGCCAGTCCAGGCCGGCCTGGCGTCGTCTGCCCGTGCTCACGTGCTCCATCATGCCCGCGTCGGCCCCGCCCGGCCCGTCAGGCGTCGCGACGCCGCAGCACCAGCGCCGCGAGCGCCCCGAGGCCGACGGCCCAGAGAGCGAGGAGCAACCAGGCCGGACCGGCGGTGACCAGGTCGGAGGTGTGCGAGTGCCACATGGACTCGCCGAGGTTGGACGGCAAGTACGGCACGGTGTGCCGCCACAGCGCGGTGTGCGGCAGCTGGTCGACCATCACCGGCAGCATCAGGAAGAGGGCGAAGACGCTGGTCATCGCCACGGCGGTGCCCCGGGCCAGGGCGCCGAGGAACACGCCGCACAGCCCGGTTCCGGTCAGGTACGCCACCGCGCCGAGCACGTGCCCGAGTACGCCGGGGTCGCCGATGTGCACCGTCGGCACGTGCCCGCTGAGCAGGCCCTGCCCGACGAAGAACGCGACGAAGCAGACCACTGCCGACGCGACCAGCGCGAGCGCTCCCAGCAGCACAGCCTTGGCAGCGAGAACGAGAGCGCGTTGCGGCGTGGCGGCGAAGGTGGTGCGGATCAGGCCGTTGCCGTACTCGCTGGTGACGACCAGCGCGCCCAGGACGCCGAAGAAGAGAACGCCGATCCGCAGGAAGCCGAAGTTGACGGTCAGCGGGTCGAAGGTGGCGCGGCTGGAAGCGCTGACATCGTTCCAGTGGTTGGCGTAGTTCGAGCAGACCAGGGCGGCCAGGCCGATGCAGAACACGGCCGCGACGACCAGCGTGATCGGCAAGGACCGCAGCGAGCGGAGCTTGATCCACTCTGAGCTGAGCACGGCCTGCACTCGGCGGGTGGGGCTCATCAGACGTCCCTCCTTCGGATGGTGACGAACGCCGCCGCGGCCGTGGCCACGACGTAGGCGGCGAAGAGGGCGAAGCCGGGCCAGGCGCCGAGGTTGTGGCCGCTGTGGTCGAGGTGCCAGATCTGGAAGCCCGCACCGGCCGGCGAGAACTCGCTGATCAGCTCGCCGGTCTTGCCCGGGAGCAGGGCCAGGATCACCGGCAGCACCATCATGACG
The DNA here is from genome assembly GCF_015356825.1 of Catenulispora rubra. Taxonomy (GTDB): domain Bacteria; phylum Actinomycetota; class Actinomycetes; order Streptomycetales; family Catenulisporaceae; genus Catenulispora; species Catenulispora rubra. Next base: position 6,057 of record NZ_JAACYW010000136.1, read on the forward strand.
CCGACCAGCGCGGCGAGGGACGCGGCGGTGCGGCGCAGCAGCACGCCGAGGAACAGGCCGAACAGGCCGATCCCGGTGAGGTAGAGGCCGCCGCCGAAGACCGCCGTGAGCACGCCGGGATCGCCGAGTCCGACGCGCGGCACCGGCGCGGTGAGGAACGCCCGGCCGACGAAGAAGGCGGCGAAGGACAACACGGTGCACCAGAGCCAGACGACGCCGGCGAAGATCAGCGCCTTCATCGACAGCACCTGCCGCCGCTGCGGGGTGGCGATGAACGTGCCGCGGATCAGGCCACTGGTGTATTCGCCGGTGATAGTGATGACGCCGAGCGCGCCGACCAGGAGCTGCGCGACGACGATGCCGCGCAGCGTGACGTCGCCGGGGTCGAAGGACGCACGGTCGGCGGCGGTGTAGCCGCCGTGGTAGCCGGCGGCGACCATCCAGGCGCCGAGGACCATGGCCAGGAGGGTCGCGATCAGGACGGCGGGGCCGGAGCGGACCGAGCGGAACTTGATCCATTCGCTGTCGGCGGTGGCGCGGAGTCTGGTGGCGTTGGAGGTCGCAGAGACGGCATCCGGCACCGACCCGCCGGACCGACCGGGGACGGCTGTGCTGGTGCGGGCGCTCATGCCGGCACCACTTCCAGTACTGGTTCCAGCACTGGCTCGAACACCGGGGCACTGACGGCAGCCCTTCTTGCGCGCGCACTCATGCCAACACCGCTTCCGCTTCCGCTTCCACCAACGCCGCCGCCGCCGACGCCGGCACCCGGTACTCGACACTCTCGCCGGTGAGCCGGAAGTACGCCTCCTCCAGCGACGCCGTCACATCATGCAGCTGATGCAGCACATGCCCGCGCGCCGCAGCGAGTTCGCCGATGCCGACCGAGCCGAGGCCGGAGACCGCGAGCGTGCCGTCGGGCTCGATCGTGACCTTCGCCCCGGCCGCGCGCAGGTCCGAGGTCAGGCGGCGGGGGTCGGCGGCGCGGACCTCGACGCGTTCGGCGGAGTGGCGGGCGATCAGTTCCGACAGCGGGGTATCCGCGAGCAGCCGGCCGCGGCCGATCACCAGCAGGTGGTCGGCGGTCAGCGCCATCTCGCTCATCAGGTGGCTGGACACCAGCACGGTGCGGCCCTCGGCGGCCAGCGAGCGCATCAGGGTCCGGATCCACAGGATGCCGTCCGGGTCCAGGCCGTTGACCGGCTCGTCGAACAGCAGCGTCCCCGGGTCCCCGAGCAGCGCCCCGGCGATCCCCAGCCGCTGCGCCATGCCCAGGGAGAAGCCGCCGACGCGCTTGTGCGCCACCGACGTCAGCCCGACCTCCTCCAGCACCTCGTCCACACGCCCGCGGCCGATGCCGTTGGCGGCGGCCAGGCTGTGCAGGTGGTTGTACGCCGAGCGCCCCGGGTGTACCGCACGCGCGTCCAGCAGCGCCCCGACGTCGCGCAGCGGCCACACCTTGCCCCGGTAGTCGCGGCCGTCGACGGTGACGCTCCCGGCCGTGGGCAGATCCAGCCCGAGGATCATCCGCATGGTGGTCGACTTGCCGGCCCCGTTCGGGCCCAGGAAGCCGGTCACCAGCCCGGGCCGCACCTGGAAGTCGATACCGTCCACCGCGGTCTTGTCGCCGTAGCGCTTGGTCAATGCCGTCGCCTCGATCATGAGGCCCTCCTGCAGCTCATGACCTCGACGGTAGGGAGACGGCGACCGGCCCCACCTCGTCCGGAAGGTGGATTGCGGCGGCGGACGGCCGGAAACCTCCTCCTTAGGAGGGAGCGGGAGCCGCGCCGACGCTTGTTGCCCGCTCATACAAAGAAATACGAATCGGCCCGCGCCCCCTGAGTACGGAGGCGCGAGCCGACCGAAAACGGCTGCTTACAGCTACAGCATCACGGCAGCTGCCACTTCTGGTTCGCACCGCCCCCGCAGTCCCAGATCTGCAACTGTGTGCCGGAGCCCCCTGACCCGGTGTCGTCCAAGCACCGACCAGAATGCGGGTTCACCAACTCGCCGTTGCTCTGCGCCTGCCACACCTGCGCAACGGTGTTATTGCAGGTGTAGAGCTGGATGTGAGTACCGTTCGCCGTACCGGCGCTGGCAACGTCCATGCACTTGCCCAACGCCTGAAGCGTCCCGTTGGCCGCGACGGTCCACTGCTGCGCATTGGTCCCGTTGCACGTGTAGACCTGCACCGGCGTGCCGTCGGCATTGCTGGCGCTCCGCACGTCCACACACAGCCCCTGGTACCCGGTGATCTGCCCGGACCCGGTGCCCGTGGACGAACCCGCCGGGGACTTCCACACCTGGTTCGCCGCGCCGGAGCAGTCGAAGATCTCGGCCTTCGTCCCGGACAACCCGGACCCGGTGTCGTCCAGGCAACGCCCGGACGCCGGGTTGCGCAGCGTGCCGTCGGACTGCGGTTGCCACTGCTGCGCGCCGCTGTTGTTGCAGGTGTACAGGTCCACGGCCGTGCCGTTGGTCGTGCCGCCGGAGGCCACGTCCAGGCACTTGCCGAGCGAGTGCACCGTCCCGTCGGCCTCCTCGGTCCACTGCTGCGAGTTGGTCCCGTTGCAGGTGTACACCTGCACGGCCGTGCCGTCGGCGTTGTTCGCCGAGGACACGTCCAGGCACAGGCCCTGGTACCCCACCAGCGGCGTCGTCGGGACACCGGCCGTCGAAGGCGTGACGGTCCACAGGAACGACGTCGTGGCCTGAGCCCCGTTGCCGTCGGTGGCGGTGACGCTGACCGTGCTCGTCCCGGCCGTGGTCGGCGTGCCGGTGATCTGCCCGGACGAGGAGATCGACACCCCGGCCGGCAACCCGGTCGCGGTGAACGCCGGAGTCTGGCCGCCGGTGGAGTCGCTCGCCGCGACCTGCACCGAGACCGCCGTACCGGCCTCGCCCTCCTGCGGGCCGGGGCCGGTGACGCTCACCGGCTGGCCGAGCTGGTTGGCCGCGACCGACAGCGTGCCGGACAGTGTCAGGGCACTGGCGGAGTCGGCGTCACCGACGGAGATGCCGTAGTTGCCCGTGCTGGTGGCCCAGGCGTTCGTGCTCGCGTTCCAGTAGCGCAGGTTCTGCTCGGTCACCGGGAAGGAGACCGTCTGGCTCTGGCCGGGCTGCAGGTTGACCCGTGCGAAGCCCTCCAGCTGGCGCGGCGGCTGGCCGGAGGCGGCCGGGTCGCTCACGTACAGCTGCGCGACGTCTGCCCCGGCGCGGGAACCGGTGTTGGTCACCGTCGCGGTCACGGTCGCCGCACCGCCCCGTGGCAGGGAGCTGATATGCAGGTTCGAGAACGAGAAGCTGGTGTAGGACAGGCCGTATCCGAACGGGAACAACGGCGTCAGGCCCTTGCTGTCATACCAGCGGTAGCCGACGTCGACACCCTCGGAGTACTGCACCTGGCCGTTGACGCCCGGCCACTGCGCGCCGGTGTTCGCAGGGACCTGCGACAGCGAGGTCGGGAACGTCACCGGCAGGTGGCCCGAGGGGTTGGTCGCGCCGAACAGGATGTTCGCGATCGCGGTGCCGTCGCTCTGGCCCGGGTACCAGGCTTCCAGCACGCCCTTGACCGAGGACAGCCACGGCATGGTGACCGCCGAGCCGGTGTTCAGGACCACGATCGTGTTCGGGTTCGCGTTCGCGACCGCGGAGATCAGCGAGTTGTTCGCACCGGACAGGTCGATGCCCGACAGGTCGCCGCCCTCGGACTCGGAGGTACTGACGAAGACCACTGCGACGCTGGAATTCGCGGCCAGCGACGCGGCCGAACCGCTGTTGCTGCCGTCGTTGTAGGTCACCGTCGTGCCCGCAGGCGCGGCGCTGGTGATCCCCTGGAGCGGCGTGACCGTGCCGCTGGAGTTGACCGCCGCGCTGCCGCCGCCGGCGCTCTGCACGCTGGTCGAGGCGTCGGCACCGATGACGGCGATCGAGCTGTCCCCGGAGCCGAACGGCAGCACGTTGCCAGAGTTCTTCAACAGCACCGTGCCCTGCTCGGCCAGGTGCTCACCGGTCGCCTGGTTCGCGGAGCTGGTCGCGGTCTCGGACGGCGATCCCCCGGGCGGCCTGTCGAACAGTCCGAAGGCGAATTCCTCGGTGAGGATGCGGGAGACCGACGTGTCGATCGCGGACTGCGAGACCTGGCCGGAGTTGACCGCCGATATCAGGGAGCTGCCGAAGTAGTTGTTGTCACCCGGCATGTCCTGGTCCAGGCCGGCGTTCACCGACGGCACGCCGGAATGCGTCGCGCCCCAGTCGGAGGTGACGAAGCCGCCGAAGCCGAACTGCTGGCGCAGGTCCGTGTTCAGGATGCCGGGGTTCTCACAGGCGTAGGTGCCGTTGATGGTGCTGTAGGAGCACATCACCGAGGACGCCGCGCCCTGCTGGACCGAGGTCTGGAACGCGGGGAGGTAGATCTCCTGCAACGTCTGGTTGCTGGCGATCACGTTGTCCGACGGGGTGTTGCGGTTGGTCTCCTGGTTGTACGCGGCCAGGTGCTTGACCTGTGCCATCATCCCGGTGGACTGCACGCCGCGGATGTCCGCCGCACCCATCTGGCCGTTGAGGTAGGGGTCCTCGCCGACGGACTCGAAGGCCCGGCCCCAGCGCGGGTCGCGGACGATGTTGATCGTCGGGCCCAGGTCGACGGTGGAGCCCTTGGCCGCCTCCTCGGCGCCGATGGTCTGGCCGAAGCTCTGCTCGGCGGAGGTGTCGAAGGTAGCTGCGACGCCGACGGGCGCGGGGAGCTGGGTGACGTTGTTCATGCCGTCGGCGACACCGGCCGGACCGTCCTCCAGATTCATCGCCGGGATGCACAGCGAGCCGATGGACGGCGTGAAGCCGACGTAACTCGAACCGCCGGATCCGGTCATCAGCTGGACCTTCTGGTCCAGCGTCATGTGCGCCAGGAGTTGGCTCACGCGTTGCGGGATCGGCGCGCTCGAACCCACCCACGGACACGCCGTGGACGCGGCAGCCGCGACCGGCGCGGCCCGCACGCCCGGCGCCGCGGAGTAGGTCGCGATGACGGACGCGGACAGCGCGGCCAGGCCTAGCGTGACGCGGGCCCGGCGGAGCCGGGGTCTTGCAGTGCTCGACATGGTGCCTCCCAGGGCATGCGGAAACGGCAGCTGTGCAAGGAGGTGAGTCGACGCGCTGAGGGAGAGCGCGGCCGCGAGCCGGCGGCTTGATCACCGTCCGCCCTTTTTGTTATCGGCATCAACAAACAGGGCGGTAACCCGGATGAAACACCTGTGACGAGAGCCTGTCAATGCCCGTCTCAACCGGGCGAATCAGCGCTGATAGGGCTTTCACCAGGGCTTATATACGGAGATCGGGGTGTCAGCGCTCTGTTGCGGAACTCGGCGGCCCCCGGGCGGAGGACTCCGCCCGGGGGCCGTTCTGTCAGGCGAGCACGTCCTCCAGCGGGGTCGGGGTCAGGCCGAACCGCTCGCGGATCCGGCTGGAGTCGACGAGGAAGTCCTGGTGCGACATGTGCGAGGTCTCCTCGAACTCGGCCCAGATCGGCGAGGTCAGGGACAGCAGGGCGATGTCGCGCTCGGTCAGCGTCTCCAGGCGCGGGGCCGGGGCTCCGGCTTGCTTCGCCACAATGGTGGCGACCTCGCGGACGGTCGCGTTGATGGCCGGGGCGTGCCAGGCGTGGCCGAAGGCGTCGTCGTCGCGCGCGAGCGTGACCAGGGCGCGGGCCGCGTCCTGGATGGAGGTGTATCCGGTCCTGGTGTCGATCGCGGCAGGGGTCAGGACGAGCTGGCCGGCGAGGACGTTGGGCGTGACGGTGAAGGTGAACGAGGAGAAGGCGCCCGGGCCGAGGAACTGTCCGGCGCGCACCTCGGTGGCGCGCACGCAGCCAGCCTCGTGCGCCGCCAGGGCCTCCTGCCACATCTGGGCCCTGACACGCCCCTTCGGGCCGGTGGCGAGGAACGGGAGGTCTTCGGTCACGGGGCCGGTGACCGGGCCGTAGGCGTAGAGGTTGCCGAGCATCACGTAGCGCGCGCCGCCGCGCTCGGCCGCGCCGAGGATCGCCCGGAACAGCGGCGGAACGGTCTGCGGCCAGTCGTTGTAGGCCGGCACCGCGCAGTTGAAGACGGTCGCAGCACCCTGACAGAGCTCGGCCAGCGGCTCGGCGTCGGTGGCGTCCAGGGCGATCGGCTCGACGAGGTCGTGGTCTGTCGACGTGCCGCGGCGGCTGACCAGGCGGACCGGTTCGCCGGCTGCGGCGAGCAGGTCTGCGGTGGCCAGTGCGGTGGCGCCGGCGCCGATGACGACGTGGAAGGGCATGGCTGTGCTCCGGATTCGAAGAAGGGATCGCCCGCAGGAACACGCGAGCGTGTGCGGGGCGCTGCTCCCACTGTGCGGTCCGGGCCCCGGTCCGCAGCAGTACCACGGCGGCCAAGCAACCGGAGGATCCGGCCATGTCCAAGCCCTTGCATCGGGTGGTGTTCGTCGCGGTGCCGCCGGTCATGGCGCACGATCTGTCGATGGCGCAGGCGGTGCTCTCCGATGCGGGACCGGCAGGGGCAGGGCGCAGTGCTTACGAGTTGCGGGTGACGACGCCGGATCCCGGGCTGGTCCCGACGGTTATGGGGCCGGATCTGGTGATTGGCGACGGTCTGGAGCATGTGGCGCTCGCGGACACGGTGTTCGTCGTCGGCGGTGGCGCTCGGCCGGACGTCGACGAACGCGTTTATGCCGTGCTGCGCGAGGCTTCCGCAGCGGGAAGGCGCGTTGTCGCGTCGTGTACGGGTGTCTTCGTGTTGGCGCGGGCGGGGTTGCTCGACGGACGCCGCGCCACGACGCACTGGCATCTGCTGGACCAGCTCGCGCGGGACTTCCCACGGATCACGGTTGAGCGCGACGCTTTGTATGTTGTGGACGAGCCGGTGCTCACTTCGGCCGGGGCGGCTGCTGTCGTCGAACTGTGTCTGCACCTGATCCGCAGCGACCACGGCGCGGCGGCAGCTGCGGTCGCGGGCAGCCTTGCCGTGGCCAGCCCGGCACGGCCGGCTGATCAGCCGCAGCCGAGCGCGCCGTTGCCGGGGTCGGGTGCCGAACGTTCTCTGGCCCACACGAGGAGGTGGGCACAGTCGCGGCTGAACGTGCCGATCGGGCTCGGGGACCTGGCCGCACACGCCAATGTCAGTGAACGAACACTCACCCGCCGCTTCCACGCCGAGACGGGACTCAGTCCTCTGCAATGGCTGCTGCACCAGCGCATCGACCTGGCGCGGCAGCTGCTGGAGACCACGGACCTGACAATGGACGGGATCGCCCACCGCAGCGGGTTGGGGAGCCCGGACTCGCTGCGGCGGCACTTCGTCACCCGGCTCGGGGTCACGCCGAGCGCTTATCGGACGAGGTGGCGTCCAGGAAGTGCCGGATCTCCTTCGTGAGCCTGGCCGGCTGGTCGAGGGGGATCAGGGTGTAGCAGTCCTCGATCTCGACCAGGCGGGCGTCGGGGAGGAGGCCGGCGAGTCGGCGGCCGTGTTCCGGCGGCATCACGCGATCGTTTTGCGCCCACACGACCAGCGTCGAACGGTCGAACCGAGCCAGCTTCTCGGCGGCGTCGGTGAGCAGGTTCGGGTCCGCTGCGGCGGTGCGCAGGACGCGGACGGTGTCGCGGCGGATCTCCGGCTGTCGCCAGATCGGCCGCATCCAGCGCTTAACGACGGCGTCGCCGCGTTTGGTCAGCCAGCCGAACGCCAGCGGGAGCCGACGTACCGGCTTGAGCCGCATCTGCTGCATGAACAGGCCGAACAGCGTCGGCGGGAGCTTGCCGGTGCGGAAGAGCGTGCGGCCGGTCAGGCCCGGCGGGAAGTTGTCGAACGCGTCGCAGGACACGAGGACTGCCCCGGCGATCCGCTCCAGCGGGCCTTCGGCCATCAGGAGCTGGACGAACACGCCGCCGGTGTCGTTACCGACGAGGGTGACGTCGCGGAGGTCGAGGGCGTCCAGGAACTCGGTGACCAGGGCGGCGATGCCCCGGGGCGAGAGGTCGGCTTGCGGTGACATGCCTTGGCGGTGCGCGCCCAGTGGGAGGACGGGGATGAGGCTGCGGTGGTCTGGCGCCAGGTCGTCGGCGACGGCGGTCCAGAGCGTCTCGTCCATGAGCAGGCCGTGGAGGAAGACGATCGGGGAACCGGGGCCGGCGCGGTCTTCGTACTCGATGACGCCTGCGGAGAGCTTGATCTCGTGCATGGATGACACCTCCTCCGATAAAGTGAACCACATGGTTCGCAACTGTGCACCGGCAGGAGGCCTGGCATCACCTTGTGCACGTCAGTCGGCGGCCTCCTCGCGCTCCAGCATCCGCAGCAGCGCTTCGAACCCGGCCTCGCCACCGTTGGCACCGTCCGTGCCGCCGGTGCGCCGCTGCACCAGAAAGCCCCGAATCGCAGCGAACACGAGCTCGGCGATCTCTTCCTTGCGCTGGTCGCTCCACTGCGGCGGGCACATGTCGCGCAGCGTCGGCAGGAAGTGGCCGGCGGCGTCCACGGCGATGGCGCCATGTCGTTCGGGGTCGTACATCGCCAGGCCGAGCGCCTGGTCCAGCGCACGCTGTCCCTCTCCAGTGCCGGTCAGCACCGGCCAGACCGCGCGGACCCGGCCGGCCAGGGTCTGGTCGGTTCCCGGAGCGAAGGCCGCTGCCAACGACGAGGCCAGGCGCCGCTCCCGCAGCAGCTCGACGGACTCGCGGAGCAGGTCTTCGGCGCCGTCGAAGTGGTAGAGGAGGACCTTGTGCGTGGTACCTGCCGCCTTGGCCGCGCGGCGCAGCGAGTAGTCGACGAGGCCGTGCTCGGCGAGGTCGTCGGTGACGAGGCCGAGCAGTTCGCGGCGGCGGGCCTGGGCGCGGGGCGTGCCGGCGGAGCGGCGGTAGCCGGCTGCGGTGGCTGCGGTGGCTGGGGCCTCGCTGTCGGCGGTGCTGTCGGCATTGCTGGCACTGGCGTCGTGGCCGGAATCGTCGTTCACGCCCCAAGCTTCCCCGATGCACATCGGTCCGGGCTCGTTGTCGAGCCCGGACCGATGTGGTGGCGCCAGTAGTGCTAGCTCAGGGTGAGCGTCAGCGGACCTGCGAGGATCGAGTACCCGTCGTTGTTGAAGTAGTAGACGTTGTACGTGCCCGGTCCGTAGTTCGCGGTGAACGTAGCGCTGCCGCTGGTGCCGGGGGTGTACTGCCAGGCGGTCGAGGCCTGCGAGCCGGGCGTGTTGCCGGGCTTGTAGATCCCGATCCAGTTCTTGGCGCTGTTCGTGGCCGGCGGCGTGGAGTAGGAGAACGTGACCGACGAGCCGTTCGCCACGCTCGGGGTCGTGGTCGTCAGCGTCGGGCCGGTGCTGGCGGTGCCGCTCCAGGCGTCGTTGACGGTGGCCGCGTACTTGTCGTTGTTGGTCAGCGGGGCCAGGCCGAGGGCCTGGTCGACGGTGCGGAGCAGGCCGTACTGGTCGGTGCGCTGGGCGCTGGTGTAGCCGGCCTTGACCGTGTTCTGCGATCCGAGCAGCAGGGTCGGGACGCGGTTGGGGTAGCTCGGGCCGTAGGCCTTGGTGGCGCCCTCGTCCCAGGTGAGGATCAGCAGGGACTTCTGCTGGGTCCAGGCCGGGGAGTTGAAGATGGTCGGCAGGGTGGCCTTGAGCCAGTTGTCGCCGGCGGTGACGCCGCAGGACTCCATGTCGTCGCAGTCGTCGGGCTCGAACCAGACGAAGTTCGGAGTGGTCGAGGCCGACTTCAGGTCGCTGGTCATCTGGGTGAGCGGCTGGTCGTGCCGGGCGCAGTAGCCGGTGGCGGACTCGTCGGACTTGAAGTTCTGGAAGAAGGTGAACGGCACGTCGTCGGGCGAGTAGTAGCCGTGCGAGGTGTAGTCGCAGTTGCCGTTCTCGTTCTCGACGTAGGTCTTCCAGCTCTTGCCGGCGGCCTCGACGCTGTTGCCGACGTGCGGGGCGTTGATCGTGGTGGTGGCGATGCTGTTGTCGTGCAGGCCGTAGAGGCCGCCGCCGGCCAGGGCGACGTAGTTCGGGTCCGAGGGGTGCGTGGTGGCGTAGGCCTGGCTCAGCGAGGTGCCCTTCGGCAGCAGGCTGTTGATGTACGGGGCCTGTGACGTGTTGCCGACGATGCCGGAGTAGTCCTCGTTCTCCATGTAGACCACGAAGACGTGGTCGTAGCCCGGCACCGCAGACGCCGGGGCGGTCAGCGCCGGGGCGGAAACACTGGCGCCGACGGTGAGGGACAGGTCGTCGGCGTAGCCGTCGGTGGTGTCCCCGGCAGTCCAGGTGAACGCCAGGTCTACCTTGACCGAGCGAGTGCCCGCCGGCAGCGTGCCGGTGGCGCTGCGCTGCAGGAAATCGGTGACGTTGCCACGGTCACTGTTGGTCACCGGCGCGATGGCGGCCGAACCGAGCGCGGAGCCGGAGGCGTTGAGGAAGGTCGCGGTCATGCCGACGCGGTCGTTCTGGCCCGCATAGCCGCCGAGCCACCCGGACAGCCCGAACGGCACTCCCCCGGCGTCGATGGCCGAGGCGGCAGCGGACACGTCAACGGTCTGCGCCAGATCCGAGTTCCCGGTCCCCCCGCCGGCAAAGAACTGGTTGCCACGGTTCGACGACCCGGGCGTACTGGCATCGGGGTAGCCGGACGCGCCGTAGCAGACGGCGTTCGGGTCACCGGAGACGATCGTCCAGCCAGGCATCGTCATGCCGTCGAGGCCGTTCGACGAACACTGGGCCGCATCCTCGGCCCCGGCATCGACGAGGAGGTTGGCACTGGTGGCGGCCTTGGCGCTCGCGGTCGCAGCATGCGCGGAGTGGGCGGAGCTCACGGAGAGCGTGCCGACCACCAGCGCCACCGCGGCAGTGGAGGCGAGCAGGAGGGAGCGCCCGCCTCTGGCAAAGCGGGGCAGGGACGGAGGAGTCATACGAGATCCTTTCCGTTCGACGAACGTGGCACGGGCACGGAACTGCCCCCCGACTATGGGGACGCGAGGTTGACGGGACTTCCGCGGCCGATGAACGGATCGAAGTTGTATAGCCAACAAATAGTTGTCTGGCCAACTTCGGCCACTTGGCACCGTAACTCCGGGCGCGACTGACGACCAGGGGTTGATCAGGGTTTTTCCTCGGCGGCCACGGTGGCGACGGGGCAGCGCGGCCGGCCACGTGGTGAGGGGGTCCGAAGGACCATGCCGGGGTTTGGTTCTGGGTCCCTCGCCGCGTCAGCGGGCGCAGCCAACCTGCCCGGTTTGGCGGTGTCAAGCCGGACGGAGCCGGACCACAGCAGCTGTGATGCGGCTTGATTCCGCCAGACCGGGCCAATGCCGCGTAGTTAGGGCTCGCCGCGAATTAACACGCTGGTTTGATCTCGGTCGGGTTGGTAATCCCGTTTTGTTCAGCGTATCGGTGCAGGTCGTCGAGGGTGCGGAGCCTGGTTGATGTGGGTTGGAGTGTGGCCCCGTCGTGTTCCAGGAGCTGGCGTAGGTCGCGCAGGCGGCGGTTGACGGTCTCGGCGGTGACGCCGAACAGGGCGGCGATGGCGGTCTGCGGCAGGCCCAGGCGGTAGTGGAGCATCGCGGCGAGTAGCCGGTCGGGCAGGGTGAGGATGGGGCGGCGGCCAGTGGCCGCGCCGTCGCCCTTGATGCGTGGTCGGGCTCCGCGTCGCTGGTGGAGCTGGTTTTCGCGCTGGGCGTGGTGCAGGGTCAGGAGCCTGCCGACCAGGGCGGCCAACTCATCGTTGGTGATACCGGTGATCGCGGGGTGGGCGAGCCAGGCCAGGTCGGGGCTGGGGGCATCGAAGGGGTCCGGGGTGTCGTCGATGCGGAGGAAGCCGTCGGGGCGCAGGGTGTAGTTCCAGTCGCCGTGCCAGTCGCTGCGGTCCAGCGGCAGTGCCTGCATCTGCTTGTCGCCGATCTTGATGCCCTCGGGGTAGGCGCCGGTGTCCAGTTCGGCGGCCACGGTCAGCCCGGTGCTGGTGGTAGTCGCGGCGATGCTGTTCACGACGACTTCGTGGCTGGTCAGCGGCAGCCCACGCCAGTTCATGGTGATGTGGCAGAACAGCCGGTGCTCTATCTTGTTGAACTTGCTCGTTCCCGGTGGGAAGTGCGCGACCGTGATCGCCAGACCGGTCTGCTCGGCGAACGCGGCCAGTTCGGCCTTCCAGGCCCGGGTGCGGTAGCCATTGGAGCCGCCGGCGTCACAGGTGATCAGAAGCCTGCGGGCCGAGGGATAGGTTGTCGCGCCGATACTGTTCCACCAGCGGCGGATCGACTCCACCGCGAACGCGGCGGTGTCGTGATCCGTGCCGACATTCACCCAGCCGGTGTTCGCGGCGATGTCGTAGACCCCGTAGGGCGTGACCTTACCCACGTCGGCGTCCATGAAGTCGTGGGTGCGTACCGCCACTGGGTTGCCTTTCGGCTGCCAGGACTGCCCGGCGTTCTTGAACGGGCCGATGAGCTCCTTCTTCTTGGCGTCCACCGACACCACCGGGTCCCCGGCTGCGGTGAACGCCCTGACCTGTTCGTTGATGTGCCGGAACTGGGCGTCCCGGTCCGGGTGCTGCCGTCCCTCGATCGTCTTGGCGTTGGCCTGCAGGCTGAACCCCTCCTGGCGCAGTAGGTCCGCCACGACATCGGCCGAGCAGTGGTGCCCGCCCTCGGTCAAGGCTTGGGCCAGGTTCCGGGTCGACTTCGTCGTCCACCGCAACGGCGACATCGGGTCGCCGCGCACATCGGGTTCCACCAGCGCCAGCAGGGCCGGACGCAGCCCGGGATCGAGATCGGCCAGCCGTTTGCGGCCCCCACCGGGACGACGCACCCGGCCCAGCGGATCGCCACCGGCCTCCAACTCCATGACGCCCTTGGAGACCGTGCCCTCCCGCATCTCCGCAGCCCGAGCCACTACCCGGATCCCGCCATGCCCCAGCGAGCGGGCCTCAGCCCCGGCCAGCAGCCTGCGCTGCCTCTCATCCAGGTGAGGAAATATCGACTCGAACTTCGCGGCCAGCGCCGCCTCGTTCTCCACCGGTATGCCCATACCACAACAACGAGCCGCTCAGGGCAAAGCAACGCTTTAAATCGCGGCGAGCCCTTAAGGATTCTGGCCTGCTGTCAACTGTGCTCAATTTGACCAGGCGGAGCCTTGGATACGACACCTCGCAGCCATCGAACTACAGCAATCAGGGCATATCGAACAGCGTTGAGGGTCAAATTGTCCTAGTTGACAAGGCCTCAGAATCCTTAACTACGCGGCATTGCAGACCGGGCTGGTTCCGTTTACGGCGATGACGCGGCGAGGGACCCAGAACCTCGGCGACCACAAGCAACACCGCCAGCAAACAACGCAACGCAGGCAACAGCGGACAGAAAGCCGAACAGTCACGGACCGGCGGCATCAAGCAGGTCGCGCGGGTCGCCCCCTCGTCGAGGAGGCCCGCCAGAGGCCTCAACGCACCCACCAAACGCGGCCGCCACCCGCCCGCATGACGCATGCGCAGTGACTCGGACTCATGCGAGGTCGTGCACGCGAAAACCGCCACCCGCCAACGCACCATGCACAGACTCGGACCTGTGCGCGGTCGTCTCCACGAATACCGGCGGCCGCCAGCGCGACGCATTTCGCTCAACCGAACTGCGTCCCCTGCGAGGCCATCCAACCATTGGCGAAGCCGTCAAAAAACGCCTGTAAATCCACGAACACACCGCAGCCTGCCGACAGACCGCAGTGACGCCTGACCCGCAGTGTGCAAGTCGATGCGGCGGCATATTGTTAGGGAATTATCGCCCCTTATACACAGATATAGCACGCACCACCGACACCAACACCAACACCAACACCGACACCGACACCGACACCGACACCCCCGCCACCACCACTGACACCGACACCGACACCGACACCGACACCGCCGCCGCCGCCGCCGCCACCACTACAGACACTCACACCGCCAGCCACCACCGACACCGACACCCACGGCCACCGACACGGCCACCGACACCGACGACGCGGCCGCCGCCAGCACCGCCACAACCACCACCCCTCAACTCGCCCCCGGCAACCGCACCGTAAAACTCGCCCCCGCGCCCGGCCGCCCCACAGCCCGAATCGTCCCGCCATGATCAGTCGCGATCTCCCGCGCCAGCGCCAGCCCCAGCCCGAAGTGGTGCGGCCCGGGGCTTCCGCTCTGCGCGAAGCGCTCGAAGATGCGCTCCCGATCGGCGGGGTCGAAGCCGGTGCCGTCGTCGGTGACTTCGAGTTCGACGATGCCCCGGCCAGCCTGCCGCAAAGAGATCTCGATCCGCCCGTCCGGCTCGGTGTGGCTGATCGCGTTGTCGATCAGGGTTGAGATCATGCGACGCACTGGCGAGTGGGCGCCTTTGATCGTCAGCTGCTCGCCGACGGTGTTCAGCACCATCTCGCGCGAGCCCAGGCGTGGCCGCTCCGCCTCGATCACCTCCGCCGCCAGGGTCGCCAGGTCGAATTCCTCGCAGCGGGTCGGGTCGCTGCGCATGCCCGCTGACATCAGCAGGTCTTCGACCACGTCGTTCAGTTCGCCGGCCGACTGGACGATCGCCGTCAGCTCCCCGGTCAGCCGCTCCGACAACGGCTCGCCGCCCTGCGCGCGGAGCAGCATCTGCGCGCGAGTATGCAGCCGGGTCAGCGGGGTGCGCAGCTCGTGGCTGGCGTCGGCGACGAAGCGGCGCTGCCGATCCAGCGCGTCGCCGAGCGGGGCGATCGAGCGTCGCCCGAGGACCGCGCCGACGACCGTCGCCAGCACCACACCGAGCAGCCCGACCAGCAGCAGCGCTCGTACCAGATGGTCCAGGTCCGCCTGTTGGTACCAGGTGTCGAGCACGGCCTGGCGGGTCACGCCGCCGTGCCGCACCGTCATCACGTCGTAGACCGTCGGCCCGATCGTGACCTGCGTCTGCGACGGCGCCTCGCCGGACTGCGCCGCGTCGACCGCCGCCACCGCGGAGTGCAGCGGGAAGCCGGCTGGGATCTGCTGGGGGTGGCGGACGGTCGTGCCGTCGATCTCGAACAGCCACAGGCACGGTGTCACCGCGTCCGGGCTGCCGACCTCCAGCGCCGTGTTCATCATGTGCCGGGCCTGGGTGCGCTGCTCGTCCAGGACCACGCGGTAGGCGCAGAATCCGAGCAGCGCGAGGGCGAGGAGGAAGCCCACGGCGATCCGGCACGCCAGCGCCGCGGCGGCGCGCGTCAGCATGCGCCGCTCGGGGGCTGGCGGGGCGGACCGTCGGAACATCAGAGCATGCCTATCCGGTAGCCGAGGCCGTAGGCGGTCCGGACGATCTGCCGGCCGAGCTTACGGCGCAGGTAGTACACGTACGTGTCGACGACCGACTCGGCGGCCGTGTCCGGGAACACCTCGGCCCGCAGCTGGGACCGCGAGTGGATGGCGCGGGGCCGCGCGGCCAGGGTGTGCAGCAGGTCGAACTCCCGCGGGGAGAGCGGGATCCGGGTGCCGTCCGGCAGGGCGACGTCGCGCGCCTGCCGGTCCAGGTAGCCGGCGCCGAGGCGGAGCAGGTCGGAGGAGTCGGCGAAGCGGCGGTCCAGCGCGCGGATCCGGGCCAGCAGCTCGTCGAGGTCGAAGGGCTTGGTCAGGTAGTCGTCGGCGCCGGCGTCGAGGCCGCGGACCCGCTCGGCGTACGCCCCGAGCGCCGTGAGGATCAGCACCCGGGCCGTCACCGCGCGCCGCCGCAGCCCGGCGAGCAGCTCCAGGCCGTCCATCCCGGGCAGCCGCCGGTCGATCACCATGACCCGGTACTCGTGCGCCAGACCGAGGTGCAGACCGCGCTGCGCGTCGTACGCGGTGTCCACCTGGTAGCCCTCGCCCTCGATGAGGGTGCCGAGCAGCGCCGCGAGCTCGACATCGTCCTCGACGATCAGCAGTCTGGGCTTCTGCGGCTTCTCCGCTGCCATGACACCGGATTGTGTCACACATTGATCTCAGCCCCCTGTCTTCACCTCGGCTCCAACCCACCTCCAACCCGGCGTCGGCCGGGCTTCAACCGGGCCTCGACCCAGCCTCAACCCGACGCGACGGCCAGTTCGGCCTCCGGCTCCGACGCCCCGGGCCGCACCGGCATCGGCATCACACGGTCCAGCAGCGTGAGCGCGGGCGAAGCCATCAGCGTCGTGACTAGCGCCACCAGGACCAGCGCGGTGAACAGCTCGCTGTTGATGATCCCGGCCTGCAGCCCGACGTTCAGCGCGATCAGCTGCATCAGGCCCCTGGCATTCATCAGCGCGCCGAGCCGCAGCGCCGTGGCCTGGTCCTGTCCGCTGACCCGCGCGGCGATCCAGCACGCGCCGTACTTGCCGACCACCGCCACGATGATCGCGAACAGCGAGAACACCAGCAGCGGCCGGTTCCCCAGCAGCCCGAAGCGGGTGTTGAGGCCGGAGTAGACGAAGAACATCGGCAGGAAGATGATCCGGTTGCTGGTGCTGATGGTCGTGACCGCACGCTCCGAGGACGCCCCGCGCGGCATCGCCATGCCCACGCAGAAGGCGCCGAAGACCGAGTACAGCCCGATCTCGTCGGTGAACCAGGCCGCCGCGAACAGCACCGCGACCACGATCAGCACCTGGACCTCGGACACCGACCCGCCCTGGCGCAGGGTCCTGGCCAGCAACGGCCGGGCGCCGTAGAGCACGAGGAGGGCGAAGAGCACGATTCCGCCGACGGCCACCACGATCGGCTTCGGCTTGCCGGAGGCCACGGCGAGCACCCCGGCCAGCAGACACCACGCGACCACGTCGTCGATCGCCCCGCTGGCCAGCGCGAGCGATCCGTACCGCGTCCCGGTCAGGCCCCGCTCGGTGATGATGCGCGCGAGCATCGGGAACGCGGTGATCGCCAACGCGACGCCGACGAAGGACTCAGTCACCACCGGCGAGACCCCGTGCACGAAGATGCCGACCCGGCCGTGCGCGCCGACCGTCAGCAGCGCACCGAGCGCCAGCGGCGCGAGGATCCCGGCGCCGGAAACCATGGCTGCCGCGCGCGCGATGCTCCGATCGAGATGCGACCGGAACTCGTGCCCGGCCTGGAACATGAAGGCGACCAGACCGATCTGGCCGGCGATGTAGAGAACCGGTTTGAGCGCGGACGGGAACAGCTCGTGCTCCAGACGCGGCGAGATGGCGCCGAGCAGCGACGGCCCGAGCAGCACGCCGGCGACCATCTCGCCGACCACCGGGGGCTGCCCGACCCGGCCGATGGCCCAGGCCACCAGGCGGCAGAACAGCAGGATCACGACGACGGCGATGAAGAAGCGGGGAGCCAGGGCATTGACACTCATCGCTCGGCCTCCTGGGCGGCGAAGTAGTTGCGGCACAAGCGAAGGCGGCGCGCGTCCCAGACCATGTATGTGCCGAGCACCAGCTGGACGAGGCTGCGCCAGACGTCCTCCCAGCGGTCCCGCACCCGCAGCAGCGCCAGCCGCACGGCCGGGCGGCGCGGCTCCGGCCGTTCCGGAGGCAGCGGATCCCGCGGATCCAGCGGCGTCAGCGGCGTCAGCAGGCAGGGGCCACGGTTCGGCAGCGAGCGCGTGTGACCGACGGAGGTAGACAGCGCGTAGCGCCGCAGTACCTCGGCCGCCGCGACGCGCATGGTCAGCGGTGCGATGCCGCGCGCCGGACATGGCCGGTTCGCGCTGATCCCGAACGGGATGTTGTTGACCTGCTCCAGGTGCTCGCGCAGCCAGCGGTCCGGATCGAACTCGGCCGCGTCGGGTGCACCGGCGTGGTGGTACTCCGGATAGTTGAACAGCAGCACCGAACCGGCCGGGATCGACGTCTCGCCGAGCGCGATCTGCGCCGAGGTGATGCGGTGCGCGACGCCGAACAGCGGGTAGACGCGCAGGGTTTCGTCGATCACCCGGTCCAGCAACGCAGAGTTCTGCGGATCTCCGGCCGAGAGTTCCTTACGAAGCTGCTGCTGCAGCTCCGGGCGCGCGGCGATCGCCAGCAACAGGTGCGCCATGCCCTCGGACATCTGCACCACGGCGGTGTTGAAGTACGTACCCTGAAGGTAGAACGCCTGCTCCTGCTCGGTAAGCGTGGCGGGCAGGCCGTAGGGCACGGCACCGGCGGCGATCTTGGCCTGGAGGTAGCGAGTCAGCCGGTCCCGGCGGCCCATGTGCCGCAGCCGCGTGCATTTCAGGGCACTGACGACGTCGTTCGCGTTGGCGACGATCAGGTCGCGGGCGTCCGGCGGGCAGGGCTCGCCGAACACCACCTCGTAGTAGACCGTGGCCCACAACGGCATCATCGCGTCGCGCAGCCGCACGACCCGTGCGCGGCTGGTGCGCGCCCGGCCGTCGAGACGGTCGAACTCACGGACCGCACACCGTGCGACGAGCTCTTCCCAGTCGTCCTTGCGTAGCCGCGCGATCGTACGTCGCGTGGTCCGAGCGACGTCGTCGTACCGGGGCCCAGGCTCCAGATGCTCCTGATGGACCTGCGGACCCGGCGCGAGCCAGTACCAGAACAGGTCCGACAGCGCTGCTCCCCGGCTGCGGCCGTTGGCGGCCGGATCGGCGTAGACGCGCTTGAAATCGTCGACGCCGACCAGCTTTCCGGGCACCGAGATCCCCTCGGTGCCGTTGATGAGGGCGAATATACGGACTCGAAGAGCCACGACGATGCCCGGCAGCCAGTACGGCAGGCTCGCCAAGACCGCCACGGCCAGCACCGCGATCGCGGTCCAGCTCCAGGCCGTGGCGCTCACCAGCGGCTCCCGGCGGCCGGCCGGACCAGGTCGGGGGTGAGGTCGGCCAGGCCGCGGGCGCCGCACAGCGCGACCGTGTGGTCCAGCTCCTCGCGCAGCAGCTCCAGCACGCGCGCCGCGCCGTCCTCGCCGGCGGTCGCCAGCCCCCACACGATCGGCCGGCCGACGCCCACCGCCGCGGCGCCGAGGGCCAGCGCCTTGACCACGTCGGTACCGCGCCGGACACCGCCGTCCAGCAGCACCGGAACGCTGCCGTCCACCGCCGCGACGAACTCCGGGAGCAGATCGATCGTCGCCGGCACGGTATCGAGCTGCCGGCCGCCGTGGTTGGACAGCAGCAGGCCGTCCACGCCGTGGCTGACCGCGATCCGCGCGTCCTCGGGATGCAGGACGCCTTTGAGCAACACCGGCAGCTTCGTGTGCTCCCGCAGCCAGTCGATGTGGTCCCAGGACAGTTCCGGGGACATAGCGATCTGCCGGACGTTCCCCGGCTCGTCGCCGCGCAGGTTGCGCAAGTTCTCGCAGGCCATCCCCGGCGGCAGGTCGTGGAAGTGGTTGCGGCTGTTGCGCTCGTTGGCGCCGAGCACCGGCGAGTCGACCGTCACCACCAGCGCGCGGCAGCCGGCGGCGGTCGCGCGGGCGATCAGCGCGGTGGTGTCGTCCAGATCAGGCTGGAGATACAGCTGGAACCAGAGCGTGGGATCGCCGTCGGGGGCGGCGGCTCGCGCGGCGGCGGCCACCTCCCCGACGGCGACGGTGCTCGCCATGCTGGCGATCATGACGGTGTCGGCGCGCGCGGCGGCCCGGGCCGTGGCGATCTCACCCTCGGCGCAGACCAGGCGGTGGAACGCGGTCGGCGAGATCAGTACGGGCATTGAGGACTTCGCGCCGAACAGCGTGACGGACAGGTCGCGTTCGGCGCTGCCGCGAAGAACGCGTGGCAGAAGGCTGAGTCGCGCGAAGCCTTCCTCGTTGGCGCGCACGGTGACCTCGTCCCGCGAACCGCCGGCGATGTAGTCGTAGTAGACCGGGTCGAGCAGCTGCTCGGCCACGGCCTCGAACTCGCGGACGGCGAGCAGTGAGTCGAGGTCGATCTTGGGATCGGCGGTCGGAGCCGAGGTCTCCGTGCGCACAACGCCGTTGGATTCGGTGGCGGTGGGGCTCACAGAGTCGCCACCTTCTCGAAGAAGGCCACGAGCGGGGCACGGTGCGAGGCCTCGCCGTCCCAGTGGTTCTCCAGGTTCTCCGCGAGGTGGTGCTCTGCCAGCACCTTCCGGTCGCGGTAGACGCGGATGACAGGGTGCAGATACGCCGCGTCGTGAGCCGTCTCGGGGTCGTCCTGGGCCGTGCGCTTCACCGTCACGTCGAAGCGGTCGACCTTGTCGTGGTCGGGCCCGTATTCCAGGGTCACGGCGACGAACACGGCGTCCGGATCGGCCAGGCCGCCGTCCAGCGCGTACGCCACCGGCACCTCTTCGACGTACTGCGCCTCGTCACCGTCGCCGGCCGGCAGCAGGATGACGTCGGCCATCACGCCGAACTGCTGCCACAGCGCCGAGCTGCGGTTGACGCGCTCGATCGTCGCCTCGGCCAGCGCCTCCGGCGTCGCGGCCACCGCCCGGCGCGGCCAGGCCACGCCGCGGCCGCGCTCGTCGAGGATGTGGCTCAGGGCCCTGACGGTGTAGCGGAAGCCGTGGATGAAGCCGGTCGTGGCCTTCTTGAAATCGCGTTGCTGCATCAGCGTTCCGGCGAAGTACAGGCCCGGCACGTTGACCGACTCGAAAGCCGAGGTCAGCTCGGCGAAGCGGTCCTTGATGGCGAGCGCGGGCCGGCACTCCGGCGCGAACGGCTCGGTGTCCAGGCGGAAGCCGGTGCAGCACAGGATCCGGTCGTAGTACAGCTCCTTGACGACCTCGTCGGCGCGGATGAAGGAGAACCGCACCACGAAGCCGCCTTCGGGCTGCGGCACGATGTCCAGGACATCGCCGTCCAGGATCGCGTTCTGCGACTTGAGCTGGTAGGTGTCGAGGAAGTTGTTGTTCACCGCGCGCAGGTTGCCGACATAGTGCGTCTTCCAGGCCAGCCGCACCCCGTCCGGGCCCGCGACGTGGATCACCGCGGCCTTCTCGACCAGGTTGTCCGCGGTCTCGAACGCCGAGTTGCCCTTGCCGAGGATCAGCACGCGCTGGTCGGTGAAGTCGGCCGGGTCGGTCGGCATCGTCACGTACTGCTCGGCGTGCTCGATGCCGTTGATCGGCGGGATGTAGGGCTTTGACACGCCGGTGGCCACGACGACGACCGCCGCCTTGCGGACGCTGCCGTCCTGCGTGGTGACGACGAAGGGGCCGCCGGGCTCGGGCCGCCCGATCCGCGCGACCCGGCTGTTGTAGTGGACGCTCAGGTCGGAGGCGGCCGCGAAGTCGGCGAGGTAGCGGCGCAGCTCGTCCGCCGGCGGGAAGTAGCGCTCGGTGTAGCGGGTGAACAACAGCTTCGGGTCGTCGGAGAGGATCGAGTTCCAGTCCATCCGGAGGTTGAGCTCGGGGTCGTCGGTCCCGGTGTGCGGCTTGTTGATGGAGATCAGGGTGCGGTGCCGCGGGAAGGTGGCGAAGAACGTGCCGGGCCCCTTGCCGGCCTCCAGTACGGTGTAGCGGCTGCCCGCCTCGTGCAGGTGCCTGGCGAGTTGGAGGCCGGCCGGGCCGGCTCCGATCACGAGGTGGTCGTACACGTCGCCGTCGACCATGGTCGTCTCGGTCACGCTGCTGTCCTCCGGATGCTCCGTGTGGCTCGGTTGCGTCCCCGTCCCCGTACGGAGGGGAGCATGCCGGTGGAAAATCAGAACATTTTCAGAACTGTCACCGGTTCGGATGACCCGCATTGACCGTTAGGTGGCAACCGTCGGTGAAGCGCGCAGTTCCTGGTCCTGATCTCAATCTCAGTACGCGGGGACGCTCAGCTTCACTTCGTAGCCTCCGCCAGCCGTGGGCCCGGCATGGAGAGTTCCATCCAACAGCTCGGCGCGTTCCCTGAGCCCGATCAGGCCCTGCTGCGAGCCGGGGAGCGCCAGCGAGGGGCGAGTCGCGGGGGTGTTGGTGATGGTCACGCCGTAGCCGCCCGCGTCGTGCCACAGGAGCACGGTCGCGCGGGCGCCGGGGGCGTGTTTGCGGACGTTGGTGAGGGCTTCCTGGACGGTGCGGTAGACCGTGCGCTGCGCGGGGGTGCCGACGCGGGCCGGGAGTTCGCCGGTCAGCTCGGCCTCGATGCCGCTGGAGGCGACGAGCCGTTCCAGGTCGGCGAGGGTCGGCTGGGGTGTGAGCTCGGTGGCGCGGCCGCCGGAGGCACGCAGCAGGGTGACCATGTGGCGGAGTTCGTCGAGGGTCTTCACCGCTAGAGAGCGGATGGTCTGCGCGCCCTCGCGGGCGACCGGGTCCTGGGTGGCGACCTGGAGCGCGCCGGCCTGGACCGCGATCAGGCTGACCTGGTGGGAGACGACGTCGTGCATCTCGCGGGCGAGCTGCGCGCGTTCGCGGGCCACGACGGCCTGCGCGTGCAGCAGTTGCTCGTGTTCGCGCGCCTGCTCGATCTCGGCCAGGCGGCGGCGCAGGTCGCGGCGGGTCTGGACGAGCTGGCCGAGCAGGACCGGGGCGGCGACGGAGGCGAGCGCGTAGACGAAGTAGACGGCGGTCCAGACGCGCGGGGAGTCCGTGGAGTTCGCCTTGATCGGCGAGGGGATCGCCGCGGCCACCGCCGACACCAGGGCGGACCAGAGCAGCAGGCGGCGGTTGCGGGACTGCTCGGCGAGGGTGAAGAGCGCTGCGAAGGGGGCGAAGAGGACGTCGAGGGTGTAGCTGGCCGGAAGGGTGAGGAGCAGCGCGACCAGGGGCAGGCGGCGGCGGAGCACGAGGCCGGCGCAGGACAGGACTGCGAGGGAGTAGATGAACGGGGAGGCGGCCTCGCCCCAGAGGTTGGCCGCCGCGTCGAAGGCGGCGATGAGGATGATCAGGGCGTCGAGGACCGGTGGCGGGATGCGGGTCCACCAGGGTTGGGGGGCGGTTGTGGTGGAGAT
>NZ_JAACYW010000137.1 GCF_015356825.1 Catenulispora rubra
TGGCCACGCGTTCGACGAACCTGTCGGCTCCCGGCGGACCGTCGGTGGCCGACCTGGTCGCGGCCCAGCCGTCCGGGCGCTGGCAGCGCAGGTCCGCCGGGACCGGAGCCCACGGCGAACGGTTCTAGGACTGGCTGCGCGTGGGCGTGCCCTGCGATACCGATGGCCGCAAGCGGTGGGTGCTGGCCCGCCGGTCGATCAGCGACGGCGAGATCGCCTACTACCACTGCTTCGGCCCGGCGGCCACGACGCTGAAGAAGCTGGTCGAGGTCGCCGGGGCGAGGTGGGCCATCGAGGAGTGCTTCCAGACCGCGAAGAACGAGTGCGGCCTGGACCATTACCAGGTCCGCAAGTACACGGCCTGGTACCGGCACATCACCTTGTCGATGGCCGCGCACGCCTGCCTGACCGTGATCCGCGCGGCCGAACGCGCCCGCAAAAGGGGGCTGCGGTCGACCGGTGTGACGAGCTGGTAGACCTGTCACTGGCCGAGATCCGCCGACTGTTCACCCGCATCGGCAACAAGGCCCACCAGCTACTGTTCACGATCGGCTGGAGCCTGTGGCGACGACGACACCAACACCGCGCACGACGCAGCCACTTCAAACGCCGCGGTCAAATCGCACCTCCATGAACATCAAGTGCGGCTGCCGTACTAGGTCTGAGAATTCATCTCGCGATCACCAGCCCTTTTTTGCTGCGATGCCGATGGGACGCCTGTACGGTGGCGCGGTGACTGCGATGCTGCTGCCGCGGGAGAACGCGCGGTTCGTGCTGGGTCCGCTGCCGTTGCTAGTCGTGGGGAAGGCGCCTGCGGTGCACGGTGAGCTGCCCGCTTTGGTCGCTCCGGAGGGGCGGGTGCCGGTGTGCGACGGGTGGCAGCTGATGGCCGGGCTGACCGTCTGCGTGCTCGACGGGCCGAGCGGCGGGTGCCTGATACCCACGTTGGCGGAGACCGGGGACGTCGACGGGATGGTCGCCTGGTGTGACGCCGTCGCGCAGAGCGGGGGCGGGGTGGTGGTCTCGCTGCCGGAGATCCCTGAGGACTTCGACTGGGACGAGATCTTCGGCGGGGGCCGGGCCCGCGGCGGATTCGTGCGGGGGATGGAGTTGGAAGAGGCCGAGTGAGGCCCCTTCCAACTCCCTGTTGATCAACGAAGTACCGGGGACACCGCGGCGATGTAGCGGGGAGCGTGCTGGGGCCAGGACAGATGCGCCTCGAACGTGGCGCGGGCCGCCGCCGCGATCTCGGCGCGGCCGGCCGGGGCGTCCTTGAGGAGGGTGGCCAGGGCGTCGGCGAAGGAGCGGATGGTCATGTCGGCGGCCTCGTAGGCGTGGCCGTCGGTGAGACGCACGTTCTCGCGCAGCGGGCGCAGGGCGATCGGAATGCCACGGGCCATCGCGTGGGTGACCTTGTTCATCGCGCAGAAGTGGTTGAACGGGTTGTCGGGGTCGGGCACGGCCATGGCGTCGATGCGGCCGAGGAACGTGTCGACGGCGCCGGGGCCGAGCCAGCCGTGGAACGTGACCAGGGAGTCCAGGTCCAGACGGGTGGCGTGCGCGCGGGCCGCGGGCAGGGCCGGGCCGTCGCCGGCGACCTCGACGCGGAAGCCGGTGGCGCCGTCGGCGCGCAGGAGGGCGACGGCGTCGAGGAGGTCGGTGAGGCCGTCCTGTTCGCCGATGACGCCGAGGTAGCCGATGACGAGGTCGGGTGGCGTGGCTTCGGCGGCAACGTCGGCTGCTTCGGTGGCGGCGGCGTCAGTGACGTCCCGCTCGTCCCGCTCGGCCGGCACCTCCGCCGTGCGGATGATGATCGCGTCCCGGCCGTACCGCTCCAGGATCCGGGCCCGCTGTTCCTCACTAGGGGTTATCACCACATCGGCCGTCGTGATCATGCGCCGCTCGGCCGCCAGGAACATCGGCGTCAGCTTGCTGAAGCCGGCGCGCGACTCCGCCAGCACCGGCACCACGTCGCGCTGGTCGTACACGGTCCGGATCCCGTTGCGGCGGGCCCACCAGGCCAGCGGGAACAGCAGGTCCGGGGGGTTGCCGATCTGCAGCATGCGGCGGCCGCCCCGGGAGCCGCGCAGCGCACGCCGTGCCGCCTCGGCCGCCGCGGAGGCGGTCCAGAAGCCTTCGGCCGCCGTGGCCAGGGCTCCCTGCCCCTCGAAGGAGCGGAAGCGGATCACGTCGATGCCGTCGATCCGCTCCCGGCCCGGCCGGCGCCCGCGGATCGCCGGGCACACCACGCTCACCCGCGCCCCGTCGTCGCGCAGCGCAAGAGCCTGAGACCAGGCGCGCTGGTCGTCGGGCACCGGAAGGTTCAGCAGTACCAGCACAGCGTGCGGTGTTCGGATACGTTCCGTCATGATTTCCCCACCCCCTGGTGGCGGACGCTACCCAAGAATCAGAAAACTGACACTTTGATCATGCTCCGGTGTCGCCGATCACGCTCCCCGGCTCGTGTCGTCGCGCTGCCAGGTCTTGAAGTCCCCCGCACGCACCGCCCGCCGAGCGCGTACTTTGGTCGCGACTGTGAGCGCGAGGAACCACACGACCTTGGGTCCGTTGCGGACCGGCGACGCCGAGGCGATCGCCCGCAGATCGGACAGGGACGTGCGTGCCGACCCCGACGCCGAGGCCAGCTCCGGATCGTCGGCGGCCTGGAGCGTCGAGACCAGCGCCCGGGTGCGGATCTTGAGCAGCGCTCCGGCGGTGCGCGGCGGATGGACGACCACCGAGGCCTCCGACAGCACCCGCCGCTGCTCCGGCTCGAAGAGCAGCGAGGCCGCGAGGTCGTCGCCGAGCAGCGGCGGCAGCGCGCGCAGCCGGTCCCAGCCCTCGCGCGAGACCCCGACCACGCCGCGCCCGAACAGCCCCTCGCGCACCACCGGCAGCTCGTCCCACACGTCGTAGAACCAGCGCACGGTCCACGGCCGCCCTTCGGCGGGCATCGCGCGCGACGGCCCGGCAGCCAGGACGCCGGGATCGTCGAACACGGCCGCCAGGGCGCGCACGTCCTGCGCCCCGAGCTCGACGTCCGCGTCCACGTACAGCCGCGGAAAGCCTTCGGCGTGCTCGTCGGCGAGCCGCATGGCGGCGTGCTTGTTCGCCTGCGGAGTGACCAGCACCTTGACGTCGGCGAACGTCCCGGCGATCTCCGCCGTGTCGTCCGTGCAGCCGTTGGCGACGACCCAAATCTCGAATTCACCCGGCGCGGCTCCGGCCAGAAGTCTGCTGAGCAGACGTCCGACCACGCTCGCCTCGTTGTGCGCGGGGATGACCACTGACACCACGATTGCCCAGTATCGCATCGGACTCCGCACGCGTCCTGTCAGGGTTCTAATGCTCTTGTGGGGTTGTTCCCGACTTTGCGAGCATGGCCGCGTGACGGACAGCCGGATTCTGGTGCTGGTGTCGGCGGGCTGGTTCCCGCCGTTTCTCGAAGAGGTCGCCGAACAGGCGAAGGCAGGGGAGCGCCCGAAGGTTTGGCTTTACGACCTGCCGTACGACCTGACGGTCCTGGACCAGCGGTTCGTGACCGGTCCGTCGAAGCTGCGGAGGCTGGTCTACGGCAAGTTGCCGCTCCCGCTGGCCTTCGCCGCCGAGGCGTTCCGCGTGCGCAAGAAGTACGACGCGATCTTCGCCTGGGGCGCCGAGGCCGCGAGCCTGCCGCTGGCTCTGGCGCTGCGCTTCACCGGCCGGCGGAAGCGAACGCCGCTCGTCGTGCTCTACAGCTGGATCTCCTCCGGCGCCAAGGCGAAGCTGCTGCGCCACGCGTGGCCGGGGATCAAAACGTTGGTCCTGCCGCCGTCGGCGCAGGCCGAGTTCGCGGTCAAGCAGCTCGGGGTGCCGGCGGACCGGATCGTGTCGCCGAAATGGGTCGTGGACACCGAGTTCTTCGACCCCGCGCTGGCCAAACCGGACCCGGACGACCCGGACGCCGTCATGATCTGCTCCGCCGGCCGCGAGATGCGCGACTTCGCCACGCTGATCGCCGCCCTCGACGGCACGGGCGTCCGCTGCCACATCGCCGGCTCGCTGGTCGCCGGGATGGACGACCGCTGGCGCGCCGAGCTCGGCGACCGCGGCGAACGCGTCGGGCTCCCGGACGGCGTCACGTTCGGCCCGCTGACGCCGGTCGAGATGCGCGATCTGTACGCGCGCTCGCGCTTCGTCGTGCTGCCGCTGCACCCCAGCGACACCGACAACGGCATCAGCTGCATGATCGAGGCCTTCTCGATGGGCCGCGCGGTGGTGTGCACGCGCGTCGACGGGCAGCGGGACGCGCTGGAGGAAGGCGTCAACGGCGCGTTCGTGCCGGCGCACGACGCGGCGGCGTTGCGTGCGAAGATCCTGGAGCTGATCGCCGATCCGGAGCGGTCGGAGGCGATGGGGCGCCAGGCACGGCAGTTGGCGGAGACGGAGTTCGGGATGGCCCGCTGGGTCGCGGCGTTGACGGAGGTGCTTGATGGAGTCGTCCGCTGAGGACTTGCCCGGGGCTGTGCTGATCGTGGTGACCTGGAACAGCGCCGACGTGCTGCCTGGCCTGTTGGACTCGCTGGAATCCGGCATGAGCGGCTTGCGGTGGCGGCTGGTCGTTGCCGACAACGACTCCGCCGACGGCACCGCCGATCTGGTGCGGACCACGGCTCCCGAGGCGCTCGTGGTGCAGACCGGCCGCAACGCCGGCTACTCCGCCGCGATCAACGCGGCGCTGGACGCTGTCGGCCCGCTGGACAAGCAGACGGACGCGGTTCTGGTCTGCAACCCGGACATCCGGATGCGGCCGGGATGCGGCGCGGCCTTGGTGCGCGGACTGGAGCGGTCGGGGACCGGGATCACGGCACCGGTGCTGTTCGACGGCACCGGACGGATGATCAGGACGCTGCGACGCGAGCCGAATCCGTTGCGGCTGCTGGGCGAGATGGTCCTGGGTGCGCATCGCTCGGGGCGCTTCGCGGCACTCGGCGAACAGGTCGCGGACCCCCAGGCGTACCGGGGCCCGACCCGCGCGGATTGGGTCGCCGGGTCGCTGATGGCGCTGTCCCGGGAGTGCGTCGAGGCGTGCGGGCCATGGGACGAGTCCTTCTTCCTCTATTCAGAGGAGACGGAATACGCCTTGCGGGCGCGATCGCACGGCCTCGCAACACGGTTGGCGCCGGACGCGGTCGCGGTGCACCTGGAAGGCGAGGCGACGGTTTCGCCGAAGCTGTGGACGCTGCTCACGGTGAACCGGGTGCGGCTTTACAAGCGGACGCACGCGGCACCGGCGACGGCGGCATTCTGGGGCGCGCTGCTGTTGCGCGAGTCGTCGCGGGCATTGCTGGGGCGTGCTAGTAGTAGGGCGGCGGTGCGGGCGTTGGTGAGCCCCGCTCGGATGCGGGCGAAACCGGGGCCGTGACGGGAGTGGTGGCTGGGGCTGGTTGATAGCCCCAGCCCCAGCAGAATTAGCAGCACCGATAAACAGGAAGCGCCGGTCTACTTCCTTCTACTTCCTCTTGCCCAGCGCAGTCCGCACCGCGCGAGCCGCAACAGCCCGCGCCGCCTCAGCCGCAGCGAGCGCGACTCCGCCGACCCCCGACGTCAGCCGCAGCGCCGACCGGCTGAACGCCAGCGCCTCGAACCGCCCGTCGCGGAGCGCGTCTTCCACAATGCCGCGGCTCAGCGGCCCGCTGAGCGTGAGCTCCATCGCCAGCGGAAAGAACTGCCGCGCGCTGTGAAAGTCCAGCGACACGAACGGCGGCAGCCCCAGCTGCTCCGCGTATGCGCGCGCCTGCCGGTTCGGCGCCCAGCCGTCGTACTTGCGGTTCCAGATCTCGACCGCCGTCAGGTCCTTCGCCCACGCCGGGTCGAAGCGCCGCCAGGCGTTGCGGCGCCAGGGGTGCGCGAAGACAGCGACGCCGTCCGCCTCTCGTGTGTGCGCCAGGACGTCGGCGATGTCCGGGGTCTGGCTGAGGAACGGGACCTCGCCCCAGACGGGGATGTGGACGACGTTGTCGGCGTCGTTGTACTCCAGCCCCGGCACGACCAGGACCCCGTTCCCGGACGCCGCCGCGCACGCCTCGACGTACTCCTGCCACTTGGCCTCCGTGAACGTGCGGCTGTGCTCGCACATCAGCAGCACGTTGCGCCCCCGCTTGCGGAACGCGGCGGCCAGCCGGTCCAGCGGCCACGACGCGTCGTCGGACCACTCGGAGTGGATGTGCGCCACCGCGCGGACCGTGGTCACCGGGGTGGTCACAGGGCTGGTCACGAAGCTTTCCCTCTCATCCGAGCGGCCTGCTTGGCGAGCGTCGACCACGTATCCCGCCAGAACACACGCCGCTCACCAGCACGCAGGTTGTACCAACGGTCAGCGCGCGTCGGCCGCAGCGCGGCCAGCGTCGCGCCGCGCTTGGGCCAGGGCCCCGGGTGGTCCTTCATCGGCCCGCGCATGACCGCGGCGAGGTGGATCAGCTCGCGGCCGAGGTGGCGGCAGACGATGTGCGGCGGCTCGGGGTCCGGCGCGTCGGGCACGAACGCCGGATCGAGCGCCTGCCGCACGGCCCACACCGGGTAGTCGAAGCCGCGGCGGACGGCCAGCGCCATGCTGCCCCAGGGCCGGCCGTTGACCTCCATGAACCACGGCGTGCCGTCGGCGTCGCGGAGGAGTTCGAGCATGAACATGCCGCGCCAGCCGACGGAGGCCAGGAGCTTTTCGGTGGACTGGCGCAGCTCCTCGTCGACCGCGACGGAGCGGCACGCACTGGAGGCCGAGCCCCGCGGGTCGGCCATCCGCACGCGGCGGTGACCACTCCAGGCGCGCACGCCGTCGGGCGTCGCGAAGCCGAAGACCCCCTCCCCGACGCCGGTGAGGAGCTGCTGGACCAGGACCGGACCGGCGAGGTCCGCGCTGGCGGCTTCGACGTCGGCCTCGGTGGCGGCGGCGCGCCCGCCGGGGCGGATCAGCTTGTTGTCCTGCTCGATCGCGGCCATCGCGGCTTTGACGATCCACGGGCCTTCGGGCGTGCGCGCCGGAACCGCGAACCCGGCCCCGGCGGCGGCCTCGACCTGCAGCCGCTTGTCGAGCGCGAAGTCGGCGGCCTTCCCGGTGGCGCCGGCGACCCGAAGCCCGGTCCGGTCGGCGACCCAGACCGCCAGATCGTCGAGCGGCATGAGCACGGAGGCGCCGAGGCGGTGCGCGGCGTCGACGACGTCGGCGACACAGGCCGCGGCATCATCTTCCGGCGCGGTGACCGGCACGATGCGCACCCGCCGCGACGCGGCCAGCGCCGGCGAGGTACCGCGCCGCGCGAAGGCGAAGACCTCGTAGTCGGCGTCGGCCAGGGACCAGGCCGACTCGATCGCCGCGAAGGCATCGGCGAAGCCGATGAGAACGCGGGCGGGAGAGGAGGCCGGAGCAGCGGAGGTGGTCATGCGGGGCGGCTCGCTTTCGCAGCGGTGAGCCCGGAGCGGCACTTGCATGCCTCGATGACAATAGAGGGCTTTCTCGCCGCAATTAAATGTCTTTCCGCAGCACGGGATTTGAGATTGGGCTTGAGCATTGCAGCGACGTTTTCAGGCCAGCCGCCCGCGGCAAGCCCACCGCTGACCACTGCGCGACACCCGCGCCCCCTCATCGCCAAGCCTTAGCCATCAGCCACGCCCGATCCACCGCGCGCCCGCCGGCCGGCCGCGGCGTCAGCATTCGCGCGCGCACCGTCTCCGGCGTGTCATCCGCCTCGACGCTGTAGCGCGGCTGTAGCCAGTTCCCGCTGCGCGCGGGGCGGGCGTCGCTGGTGAACACCGTGCGGTAGCCCGCCGTGCGCAGTGCCTGAAGCACCTTGCGGTCGTAGGCGCCGAACGGGCAGGCCGCCGTGTCGACCGGGCGGCCTGCGGCCTCGGCGATGCGTGCGCGGGCGTCCTGCAGCTCAGCGTTCTGGTCCGCCGGCGGGACCTTCGTCCAGGGACGGTGCGCCGCGCCGTGGGTGCCGACGGTCATGCCGGCGGTGGCCAGGGCTTTGACCGTGTCGTCGTCGAGGTTGCCGGGGGTGCCGAGGCGGTCGGCGATCGGGAAGAAGTCGGCGGTGAGGCCTCGTTCCTGCAGGGCCGGCAAGGCGATCTCCGCGTCGGAGGCGTTGCCGTCGTCGAAGCTCAGGCGGACGTTGGGTTGTTCCGCGCAGAGGTCCAGTACGCGCAGGAACGCCGACTCCGTCACCCAGTAGCGGTGCTCGTCCGGTTCGCGTTCCGGTTCGTTCGGTGTGCCGATTCCGTGGAACGAGATGTTCCGCAGCTCCGTGCCGCTCATTCGCCCTCCCCGGCCGGCTGGGGGGCCGGCGTGCCCTGGTGGTGCTGCTTGCCGTTCTGCTGCGCGTCCTTGTTCTCTGTGCGCGCCTCGTCGTTCTTCTTGTCCTTGTCCCACTGCGTGTAGAAGCTCGACGGGTTCACCAGGTAGCGAACCGTGGGAGTCGGCAGGTGCGTGATGCGGTGGCGCCGCGTGAAGCGGTACATCATCTCCCAGTCCTCGCGTGGGAGCAGGCCGATGGGCCGCGGCATCCGGCTGAAGATCAGGGCCCGGCTGCGGACCGCCACGAAGGCGTTGCAGTCCAGGAACGAGTCCCACGACGCACGCTTGCGATCGAAGGGCACTGACAAAACGTCCAGATCCGACCCGTCCGGCAGCACCCGGTGCAAGGCGGTGTACACGCCGGACAGCCGAGGCGAGTCCATGAGGGTTTTCACCGTCAGCGCCAGGTGGTCCGGCTCCCAGGTGTTGTCGTCGTCCAGGAACGCCACGTAGCGCGACTCCGTCAGCCGCATCCCGACGTTCCGCACCAGGCCGAGCACATGCGAGTTCTCCGACAGTGACACCGTGCGAAGCCGTGGATCCGCAGGCAGCTGCGCCGCCTCCAACCCGCCGCCGCCGTCGTCCACGACGACGAGCACGAAGTCCGACCAGGTCTGCGCCAAGACCGAGGCCACTGCTGCCGAAAGTCCGTCGGGCCGTTTGTACGTCGGGATCACCACCGCGACCCGGGCGGACAAAAGCGGCGCTTCGCTCCGCAGGCGCCGAACTTCACGATCTTCGAAGCCGCGCATGCGTAGCACACCCGGCCATTTCATGGTTCTGTTCCGCCACTCGAAGATGACTTGCCAGCCGACGAGCCGGTTCAGTGCGTCCTTACTCCAGCGCAGCGCGTTACGCGCCATCCCTATCCCCCCAACCCACCGGCCCCGCGAGGCTTCAGTGGTTGTCCCACAGGCGACCATGTTTGGACACAGCACGTATAACAGCAGAACGACGCTAAGTGTTAGCCATGATATCTCTCCATGACATCTCGCGCGAAGTATCACAGGACCACTAGCATGCTTCACGTTCGACGGAGTTCGGGCAGTTACGCAACGGTCATGGCCGAGGGAAGTGCGGGGCGGGCGGCGTCAGGCGGTGCGATGAGATTCCGTGGGGGGATTTCGGCATGGCGGTCGGGTCAGGCGTGGAAAGTCAGGTCGTGCGGCGGCTACAGCCGGCGCGAACCTGGACCATGAGATACGGCAGGCGCGCCGGCACGGCGCTCCTGGTGGCGATGGACTGGACATGTGCGACCGCGGCCACCTGGCTCGCGGTGCCGGTCCAGGACCAGTGGCCGGCGCTGGTCGCCGTGCCTGTGGCATGGGTCGGCGCGTCCAACGCGCACCGGCTGTACGAGCGGCGGCACGTGGGGCCGGGCACCGAGGAGTACCACCGGATCCTCAGGGCCTGCCTCGCGGCGATGGCCGCTCTGGCGGCGTTGTGTGCGCTGGTGGCACGCAACGACCGGCTTCTGCGCGGGCTGCTCGTGGCAGTCCCGACCGCGGCGGTGGGTTCGCTGTTGGCCCGCAAGGCGTTCCGCGCCATGCAGGCCCGGCATCCCGGGCTGTCGTCGCGGCCGGCGCTGCTGGTCGGCAGCGCGATTCAGTGCTCTGCGATGGCCACGATCCTGCGGCGCGAACGCTCGGCACTGCGCGCGGTGGCCGCATTGGAGGTGGCGGGCCCTGGACAGGGCCCGTTGTCGCAACCATCGGGCTCGGTACCACCGCGTCCACAGGATCCGTTGGACCCGCTCAACGTGGGCACGCTGACCGCGCACGGCGGACCCAGCGACGCCGAGCAGGTCGCGACGGCATTGGAAGTGACCGGATGCGAGGTCGTGGTGCTCATGCCCGGCCCGCACCTCGGAGCGGCGGCGCTCAGCGGGCTGGGCTGGCGCCTGGCGAACCAGGGTGTGGACATCCTGGTCGCCCCGTTCCTCAGTGAGATCTCGCCGGCGCGGCTGGCGGTCCGGCGGGACGGCGGCGTGCCGCTGTTCCACGTCCGGGCGCCGCGCCTGTCGCGCGGGGCGCGGGTCCCGAAGGAGATCGGCGAGCGGGTGATGGCGGCCATCGGCATCCTGCTGCTGTCGCCGATCTTCCTGGCGGTGTCGCTGGCGATCATGTTCGGCGACGGGCGTCCGATCTACTTCCGGCAGGTCCGCGTGGGACTGCGCGGGGAGCACTTCGTCCTGTTCAAGTTCCGCACCATGTCGACCGACGCCGCGGCGGTGAAGCAGGAGCTCGCGCATCTGAACGTGAACTCCGACGGCTTGCTGTTCAAGGCGCGGCGGGACCCGCGGGTGACGAAGGTCGGCGCCGTGCTGCGCCGGTACTCGCTGGACGAGCTCCCGCAGCTGCTCAACGTGGTGCGCGGCGACATGTCCCTGGTCGGGCCGCGTCCGCCGCTGCCGGAAGAGGCGGCGAAGTACAGCGAGGAGGTCCGGCGCCGGCTGCTGGTCAAGCCGGGCCTGACCGGGCTGTGGCAGGTGAGCGGCCGCTCCGACCTGGCGTGGGCGGACGCGGTGCGGCTGGACCTGGGATACGTCGAGAACTGGTCGCTGGGCCTGGATGCGGAGATCTTGCTGCGCACCGGCTCGGCGGTCGTCAAGGGCAAAGGAGCGTACTGAGATGTCGGGGGGATCGCCGGCCGCTGAGCGGCCGGGTATCGCGGTGGTCGGTGCCGGGTATTGGGGACCGAACCTCGTGCGGAACTTCATGGCCTCGCCGGACTGGGACCTGCGCTGGCTGGTCGATCTGGACACCGAGCGGGCCCGCAAGGTCGCGGCGCCGTACGCCAGCGTCCAGGTCACCGGAGCGCTGGACGAAGCGCTGGCAGACCCGCAAGTCAAAGCGGTGGCGATCGCGACGCCGGCGCGTACGCACCGGGATGTCGCGCTGGCCGCGCTGCGGTCGGGGCGGCACGTCCTGGTCGAGAAGCCGCTGGCCGCCACCGAGGCCGAGGGCGCGGAGCTGGTCGCCGAGGCGGCCAAGCGCGACCTGGTGCTGATGTGCGACCACACCTACTGCTACACCCCGGCCGCCCTGGCCATCAGGGAGTTGATTCACTCCGGCGAGCTCGGCGAGGTGCACTTCGTCGACTCGGTCCGGATCAACCTGGGGCTCATCCAGCCGGACGTCGACGTGTTGTGGGACCTGGCTCCGCACGACCTGTCGATCCTGGACTTCATCCTCCCGCCGGGCGTGAAGCCGGTGGCGGTGGCCGCGACCGGCGCCGACCCGATAGGGGCCGGCCGGACCTGCGTGGCCTACCTGACGCTGGCGCTGTCCTCGGGCGCGATCGCGCACGGCCACGTGAACTGGCTGTCCCCGAGCAAGGTGCGCACCACCATCGTCGGCGGCTCCAAGCGGACCCTGGTCTGGGACGACATGAACCCCGCGCAGCGGGTCAGCGTCTTCGACCGCGGGGTGGACCTGGCCACGCCGGACGAGCTCGGCGCGGACCAGCGCCGCGCGGCCCTGGTGTCGTACCGGATCGGCGACATGGTCGCCCCGGCGCTGAACGAGCGGGAGGCGCTGGCGGCGGCGGTCGAGGAGTTCGCCCGCGCCGTGCGCACCGGCACGCCGGCGGCCACCGACGGCCGCGCGGGCCTGCGGGTCCTGCGCATCCTCGAGGCCGCCTCGCGCAGCCTCGCCGAGAACGGAGCCCTCGTGGCTGTGAGCGACGACGCCTTGGAGGGCGAATGAACGACACGGTTCCCACCGGCGCGGCGGTCGATCTGGCCGGCAGCCGCGCGCTGGTCACCGGCGGGGCCGGAACGATCGGCTCGCACGTCGTGGACCGGCTGCTGGACGCCGGCTGCGCGTCGGTGGTCGTGCTGGACAACTTCGTGCGCGGCCGCCGGGCCAACCTGGCGGCGGCCCTGCCGAGCGGCCGGGTGCAGATCGTCGAGGGCGACATCGGGGACCGGGGACTGCTCGCGGAGCTGACCGCGGGCACCGACGTGGTGTTCCACCTGGCGGCGATCCGGATCACGCAGTGCGCCGAGGAGCCGCGGCTGGCCAACGAGGTGTTGGTGGACGGCACGTTCAACGTGCTGGAGGCCGCCGCGGCGGCGGGGGTGAAGAAGGTCGTGGCGTCGTCCTCGGCCTCGGTCTACGGTCTGGCCGAGCAGTTCCCGACCGACGAGCGCCACCACTCCTACAACAACGACACGTTCTACGGCGCGGCGAAGGCCTTCAACGAGGCGATGCTCCGCAGCTTCAAGAGCATGTACGGGCTCGACTACGTGGCGCTCCGCTACTTCAACGTCTACGGCCCGCGCATGGACATCCACGGCCTTTACACCGAGGTGCTGATCCGCTGGATGGAGCGCATCTCCTCGGGAACGCCGCCGCTGATCCTCGGCGACGGCACGCAGACGATGGACTTCGTGCACGTCGCGGACATCGCACGGGCGAACGTGCTGGCCGCCGCGTCGGATCTCACCGACGAGGTGTTCAACATCGCCTGCGGCGTCGAGACCAGCCTGAACGACCTGGCGAAGACGCTGCTGGAGGTCATGGGCTCGGATCTGCCGGTGGAGTACGGGCCGCCGCGTGCGGTCAACGGCGTCACCCGGCGTCTGGCCGACACCTCGCAAGCCGAGGCGCGGCTGGGCTTCAAGGCCGAGATGGGGCTGCGCGAAGGCCTCGCGGACCTGGTCGACTGGTGGCGCAGCGAGCAGTCCGAGCCGGCGCCGTCCGAGCCGGTGTCGGGAGTCGCGGCGGCGGCCGAGCGGGCCGCGGCGGCGAAGGCGGCGAAGGCGGCGTCCGGGGCCGCGGTCGAGGGAGCCTCCTCATGAGCAGCGCAGTGGCCACCGAAACCGAGGCGGCGCCGCGCATCCCGGTGATGATCCCGTGGCTCGGCGAGGAGGAGGCCGAGGCGGCGGCTGAGGCCGTGCGCTCCGGCTGGGTCGCGCAGGGTCCGCGCGTCGCGGAGTTCGAGCGGGCCTTCGCGGCCGAGGTCGGCGCCGCGCACGGCGTCGCCGTCAGCTCCGGCACCACCGCGCTGCACCTCGGCCTGGTGGCGCTCGGCGTCAAGGCCGGCGACGAGGTCGTGGTGCCGTCGCTGTCGTTCATCGCGACCGCGAACGCGGCCCGCTACGTCGGTGCCGCTCCGGTGTTCGCCGACGTGGACCTCACCACCGGGAATCTGACCCCTGAGACGATCACCGCCGTCCTGACGCCCAGGACGCGCGCCGTGATCCTCGTCCACCAGGGCGGGGTCCCGGCTGATCTGGACGCCCTGCGTGGGCTGTGCGCGGACCGTGGCCTCGCGCTGCTGGAGGACGCGGCATGCGCGGCCGGCGTGCGGTACCGGGACCGGCCGGTCGGCGTCGGCGCGCAGGTGGCCGCCTGGTCGTTCCACCCGCGCAAGCTGCTCACCACCGGTGAGGGCGGCATGGTCACCACCGACGACGCCGAGTACGCCGCGCGGATGCGGCGGCTGCGCGAGCACGGGATGAACGTCTCGGCAGCCGACCGGCACGCCAGCAGCAAGCCGGTGCTGGAGGCGTATCTGGAGACCGGCTTCAACTACCGGATGACCGACATCCAGGCCGCCGTCGGGCTGGTGCAGCTCCGCAAGCTCGCGCCGACGGTCGCCGAGCGGCGCGAGCTCGCGGCCCGGTACCAGCGTGAGCTCGCTGATATCAAGGGCCTGACGCCGGTGACGGACCCCGAGTACGGGCAGACCAACTACCAGTCGTTCTGGGTGCGCCTGGACGAGCGGTTCCCGGTCTCCCGCGACGATCTGCTGCTCCGGCTCTCGGACGCCGGGGTGTCCGCGCGCCGCGGCATCATGGCCGCGCACCTGGAGCCCGCGTACGCGGACGTCAGCACGCCGCGGCTGCCGGTCACCGAGGACCTGAGCCTGAACTCGTTGATCCTGCCGGTGTTCCACGGCATGACCGCCGAGCAGCAGGACCGTGTGGTAGCCGTATTGAAGGCGGCTGCCGGTGACTGAACTGCGGATCGCGATAGCCGGGGCGGGCGGCTTCGGTCGGGAGACGGCTGACGCCGTGCGTGATCTGTATCCGGGCTCGGACGTGTTCGCCGGCTTCCTCGACGACGCGAATCCCGGGCTGCTCATCGCCGACCAGGTGCTGGGTCCGGTCGACCTGGTGCGCGAGCTGCCGGACGTGCGGCTCGTGGTCTGCGTCGGCAACCCGCGCAACTACTTCGCGCGGGCCGAGATCGTCGAGCGGCTCGGGCTGCCCGAGCGCCGGTACGCGACCGTCGTCCACCCCTTCGCGCAGGTGTCGCGGAGCTCGACGGTCGGCGCCGGATCCGTGCTGCTGGCCGGGGTGGTGCTGACCGCCGACGCCACGATCAGCCGGCACGTGGCCGTGATGCCGCACGCCGTGGTGACCCACGACGTCGTGGTCCGGGACTACGCGACCCTGGCCTCCGGGGTGAAGCTCGGCGGCGGCGTGGTGGTCGACGAGGGCGCCTACATCGGGGCCGGGGCGATGGTCCGGGAGGGCGTGCACATCGGCGCCTGGTCGCAGATCGGAATGGGGTCGGTGGTGCTCCGCGACGTCCCGGAGGGCGAGGTGTGGGTCGGGAGTCCGGCCCGCAAACTGCGGGACGTCCGGCGCCCGGAGCCGACAGCGCACCGAGCCGCACTCCGGTGAACGCGGGGAACGGAGACGGCGAGGGTCAAGGCAGATGCCCTCGCCGCTGTTGTCATAGCACCACCACCTGTCATCGATCACTCACCCACCGCGCCGGGCAGCGCGGTGTCACCGACCGGAGGACCCATCCATGAGCCCGCGCATACCCCTGGTCGATCTGGCCGCCGCACACGCGGAGATCGCGCACGCGGTCCAGGCCGGGTTCGCCGAGGTGCTGGCCACCACGGGATTCGTCGGCGGTCCGCAGGTGGCGGCCTTCGAGCGCGAGTACGCGGCGTTCGGAGGCGTCCAGCACTGCGTCGGTGTGGCCAACGGCACCGACGCCGTGGAGCTGTCGCTGCGGGCGGTCGGCGTCGTCCCGGGCGACGAGGTGATCGTCCCGGCGAACACCTTCGCCGCGACCGCCGGCGCGGTGGCCCGGATCGGGGCCGAGCCGGTGTTCGTGGACTGCGACCCGGTCAGCTGCCTGATCGACGTCCCCGCCGCGCTGGCCGCGATCCGTCCGGCCACCAAGGCGATCGTGCCGGTCCACCTGTACGGACAGCTGGCACCGGTCGAGGAACTGCGGGCGGGGCTGGCCGGCAGCGACATCCGCATCGTCGAGGACGCCGCGCAGTGCCAGGGCGCCGGCCGGCTGGGCCGGACGCCCGGTTCGGGCCCCGGGGCGATCGCCGCGACGAGCTTCTACCCGGGTAAGAACCTCGGCGCGTACGGGGACGGGGGCGCCGTCCTCACGGACGACGAAGAGCTGGCCGAGACGGTGCGCAAGCTGGGCAGCCACGGCGGCCTGGCGAAGTACGCGCACGACATCGCGGGCGTCAACAGCCGGCTCGACGCGCTGCAGGCGGTCGTCCTGCGCGCCAAACTGCGCCGGCTCCCGGAGTGGAACGCCGCACGCCAGGCCGCGGCGGCGTACTACGACAAGCTGCTCGCGGACGTCGAGGACGTCACGCTGCCGGCCGTGCTGCCGGGCAACGAGCACGTCTGGCATCTGTACACAGTCCAGGTTCCCGCGCGCGACGCGGTCCTGGCCGGCCTGGAGGCCGAGGGCATCGGTGCGGGGATCCACTACCCGGTGCCCCTCCACCGGACCGGCGCGTTCGCCACCGACGCGTCGTTCCCGCACGCCGAACACGTCGCGGCGCACACGCTCTCCCTGCCGCTGCACCCGCACCTGATGCGGGAGCAGCAGGAGACCGTCGTCGCCGCCCTGGCCCGGGCGCTGTCTGCGCACCAGAGCCGCTCGTAGCAGGACCAGAGCACTTCGAACGAGGTTGCCGAACGATGTCGCACAAATTCTTCAGAGGGCTGAGAAAGCCTGTATACGCCGCCCTAGCGGCGGCGGTCGCCTCAGTGGTGACGGTGTGGGGCGCGGCTGTGCCGGCCCACGCTTCGACGTGTGCCAACGCGGTGGCGTGTGAGAACCAGCAGACCTCCGGTGTGCAGGATCTGACGGACGGCGCCGGGAACCTGGCGACGTACACGAGTGCCTACGGAGACATCCAGGGGTTCACCAACACCGAGAGCGTCCTGCCCGGCGGCACGATCACCTTGAAGGTGGAGTCGCCGACGAAGTACGCGGTCGAGGTCGACCGGCTGGGGTACTACGCGGGCAAGGGCTCCCGGATGATGTCCTGGAGCATGAACACCTCGACCGGCACGTACCCGGCCGACTACGGCAGCACCCTGCCGGCGTGTGACTCCGACAAGTCCACCGGCTTGGTGGACTGCGGCAACTGGCCGACCACCGTGTCGATCCAGGTGCCGTCCACCGCGGTGTCCGGGGTCTACATCGTGGCACTGGAGCAGTGGGACAGCACCGACGCGCTGATCGGCTACATGCCGGTGCCGGTGATCGTCCGGGAGCCGGACAACGCCGCGCACCACAGCGACATCGTGGTGCAGACGTCCGACCAGACCTGGCAGGCGTACAACACCTTCGGCGGCCAGGACGTGTACGTCGGCAACGGCCCGGCGCCGGACGGCCGCGCGTACCGCGTCAGCTACAACCGGCCGCTGCCGGACATCGGCCAGAACGGGATCTTCGGCTCGGAGTTCTCGCTGATCTACTGGCTGGAGGAGAACGGCTACGACGTCAGCTACATCTCCGGCCTCGACGCCACGGCGGATGCGCAGTCGGTGAGCAACCACAAGGTGTTCATCTCCTCGGGCCACGACGAGTACTGGAACCAGGCCCAGTGGAACAACGTCATGGCGGCGCGCCACGCTGGACAGAACCAGATCTTCATGGCGGGCAACGAGGTGTTCTGGCGGACCCGGATGGAGAACAGCATCGACGGGTCGAACACGCCGAACCGCACCATGACCACGTACAAGATGACGAAGCTGTACGGGACCACCCCGGTGGACGGAGTCCCAGACCCGACAGGGCAGTGGACCGGTACCTGGATGGACGCGCACGGCTTAGGGTCGGGCGCGGCACCTGAGGACCAGTTGACCGGCACACTGTTCTCGGTCAACGCGAACCAGTACTCGCCGATCACGTTCTCGTCGCAGTTCTCGAACTTGCGGGTCTGGCGGAACACGTCGGTCGCGAGCCTCATGAGCGGTTCGGAGAGCACGCCGTACGGTCTGCTCGGCTACGAGTGGGACTCGGACTACGCCGACTCCACCCGGCCGCCCGGTGAGATCGACCTGTCCTCGACGACGCTGACCGTGGACCAGCTCCGCACGGACTACGGCAACAACTACTCGACCGGGCAGGCCACGCACAGTCTGGTGGAGTTCCGCGACCAGACGTCGCACGCGCTGGTGTTCGGCACGGCCACGGTCCAGTGGTCCTGGGGCCTGAACAACCTCCACACCGACAACACCGGCGTCGCGAACCCGCCGAACCCGCCCAACCAGACCACCACGGCGGACCGCGACGTCCAGCAGGCGACCATGAACATGCTCACCGACGAGGGCGTGCAGCCGACCACCCCGCAGACCGGGCTGGTCATCGGGACGCCGCTGGCGGGCGGGACGCAGGGCCCGACCACGGCGGTCACCTCGCCGTCCTCCGGCACCACGGTGCAGGTGCTCAAGCCGCTGACGGCCACCGGCACCGCGGCGCCGGCGGCCGGGACCGTGGTGGCGCGGGTCGAGGTCTCCGTGGACGGCGGCACCACGTGGAACGCCGCCAACACCACGCACACCAACGGCGGCGCGGTGACCTGGAGCTACGCCTGGACGCCGACCACGATGGGCAGCGCGACCATCCAGGTCCGGTCCGAGGACGACAACGCGGACATCGGAGCCACGCAGTCGGTCAGCCTGACCATCGGGCCGCAGATCTGCCCCTGTGTGATCTTCCCGTCCACGGCCTCGCCGGGGCATCCGGACAGCGGGGACGGCTCGTCGGTGGAGATCGGGACGAAGTTCAAGACCTCGACCGCGGGCAAGATCACCGGCGTCCGGTTCTACCAGAGCCCGGCGAACACCGGCTCCCACGTGGCGAGCCTGTGGACCTCGAACGGGATCCTGCTGGGATCCACGCCGGCCTCGACGGCGACGGTGACGCAGCCCGGCTGGCAGACCTTGAACTTCACCACTCCGGTGTCGATCAAGGCCAACGCGACGTACGTGGTGTCGTACCACGCGCCGGTCGGGCACTACGCGGCCGACGCCGGCTACTTCACGAACGCCGGGGCCGGGGCGCCGCCGATCCAGGCGCAGCAGTCGACCCCGTCCAGCGGGGACGGCGTCTACGCCTACGCGGCGTCGACGAGCTTCCCGAACAACTCCTTCAACGACACCAACTACTGGGTGGACCCGGTGTTCGACAACACCGGGATCCCGACCACGCCGCCGACGGTGACCTCGACGACGCCGGGGTCGGGGGCGACCGCGGTGTCGCCGACGACGCAGGTGTCGGCGTCGTTCAGCGCGGCGATGGACCAGACGACGGCGACCTTCACCGTGAAGGACGGGACGGGGACCGCGGTTCCCGGGTCCGTGAGCTACACGGCGGCGACGAACACGATCGTGTTCACGCCGGACAGCCCGCTGGGGCTGAGCACCGGGTACACCGCGTCGATCCAGGCGGACGACGCGTACGGGAACGCGATGACCGCTCCGGTGACGTGGTCGTTCACCACGGCCGCCACGATGCCGGCGCCGGCGTGCCCGTGCACGCTGTGGCCGTCGTCCACGGTGCCCAACACGGCGGACTCCGGGGACGGGAACTCGGTGGAGCTCGGGGTGAAGTTCTCGTCGTCGTTGGCGGGGAACGTGACCGGGCTGCGGTTCTACAAGAGTGCTTCGAACACCGGCACGCACACCGGGACGCTGTGGAGCGCCACCGGGCAGCAGCTGGCGACGGGCACGTTCACCGGGGAGAGCGCTTCGGGGTGGCAGACGCTGACGTTCTCGACGCCGGTGTCGATCGCGGCGAACACGACGTACGTGGTCTCCTACCACGCGCCGGTCGGGCACTACGCGGCTGACGCGGGGTACTTCACCAACCAGCACACGTACTATCCGCTGAGCGCGCCGGGCACTTCCAACGGTCTGT
Source organism: Catenulispora rubra (assembly GCF_015356825.1). Taxonomy (GTDB): domain Bacteria; phylum Actinomycetota; class Actinomycetes; order Streptomycetales; family Catenulisporaceae; genus Catenulispora; species Catenulispora rubra. Next base: position 19,483 of record NZ_JAACYW010000137.1, read on the forward strand.
ACTCCTACGGGGCGTCGACCACGTTCCCGACGAACACCTACAACGCCACGAACTACTGGGTGGATCCGGTGTTCCAGACGACGGCGCCGGCCGCGAGCCCGGCCGCGACGCCGCTGAGGAGCCCGAGCGTGCGGGTCAGCGGGACCCGGACGGCGGGGGCGACGGGGGCCGCGGTGGTGCCGACGCTCGCGGGCAACCGGCTCGCGCTGCGCGAGGACCCGGTGATGGACCCGACGCATCCGATCACGACGGTGCTTCCCCCGACGGCCGATCCGGCGTCGGTGAAGATGACCGTGGTGACGGCGGCGCCGGTGCCGGGGCAGGAGTGGCAGGCGGGGACGAACATGCCGGGGTTCGTGACGTTCGATCCGGCGACGCACGTGGTGGCGTTCCATCCCAACGGGCTGCTGCCGCGGACCGCGTCGTACCGGGTGACGGTGAACGTGAACGTCGGCAACGACGATCCGACGCCGCCGCTGACGTGGGTGATCCAGCCGACGCTGGTGGTCGGCGGGACGCCGCACGTGCCGGGCTCGGGGACGCCGCTGGGGGTGGCGCCGGGCGTGTTGCCGTCGCCTTCCTGGGGGAGTCGGAGTAACAAGCCGGGGATTCGGTAGGGCTGGTGGCCGGTCGGGTTCTGCGCCTTCGGGCGCGGGGGCCGGCCGGCCGCTTGCTGGTTTGTTCTTGTTCTTGATCTCTTTCTTGATCTGTTTTGACGGCGAGCTGTTAGCGGCGAGGGACCGGGCGGATTGTTATGGGCAGTGTCAGTGTCGTGATTCCGTGCTACCGGTACGGGCACTTCTTGGCCGACTGCGTGCGGAGCGTGCTGGACGAACAGCCGGGCGTGGACGTACGGGTCCTGATCATCGACGACGCCTCGCCCGACGACTCGGCGGACCGGGCCCGGGAGCTGGCGGCCGCCGACCCGCGGATCACGGTGCAGGTGCACGAGGCCAACCGGGGGCACATCGCGACGTACAACGAGGGGCTGCTGGAGTGGGCCGACGGGGACTACAGCGTCCTGCTGTCGGCCGACGACCGGCTGACGCCCGGCGCGCTGGTGCGCGCCACGGCGCTGCTGGACGCGCACCCTGCGGTCGGGTTCGTGTACGGGCACCCGCTGACGTTCCAGGACGGCTCCGCGCTGCCGCCAGCGCGCGGCGCGGACTGGCACAGCGGGCAGTGGGCGGTGCGCCCGGGCCTGTGGTGGCTGCGGCGGCGCTTCCGCACGGCGGAGGGGTGCATCACGTCGCCGGAGGTGGTGATCCGCACGTCGGTGCAGAAGCGCATCGGCGGCTACGACCCCGCGCTGCCGCACTCGGGAGACATCGAGATGTGGATGCGCGCGGCGTCGGTGGCCGGCGTGGGGCACATCCGGGGGGCGGACCAGGCGTATTACCGGCGGCACGGCGCGAACATGTCGACGGTCGACTTCGGAGGGCAGCTGGACGACCTCCGGCAGCGGCGCGCGGCGTTCGAGTCGGTGCTGGTGAAGTGCGGCGACGCCCTGCCGGACGCCGACGCGTGGGCCGCGGACATGCGACGGAGGCTGGCGCGGCAGGCGCTGCGTCGGGCGGTGCGCGCGTACGACAAGGGGCTGACGGGGACGGTTCCGGTGACGGAGCTGGTGGCGTTCGCGGAGGACTGCTGGCCGGAGTACCGGCGGCTACCGGAGTACGCGGGGCTGAAGGTGCGGCGCGCGGTGGGTGAGCGGGCGATGCCGTACCTGCGGCCGCTGGTGGTGAGCGCGGCGGTGAACAAGGGGCGGGAGTGGGTTTGGTGGCAGTCTTGGCGGCGGCGGGGGTGGTAGGGCGAGTGGCGGCTACGCGATCGCTCATTGTCTAGCTTCTGGGCACCGGCCGCGCCGCCAGCCCAGCCACACCGCTCGACTGCCGCTAGCTGAATGCTGCCAGCCGAGTGCCGAGTGCTCGACCGCTGACCGACCGGCTGTCGAGTACCGGTCGCGCCGCCAGCCCAACTACGCGCCGCTCGACTGCCGCTCGCCGAGTGCTGCCGACCGAGCACCGCACTCGCTGCCTGCTGGCCGATCGCCAATCGCTCGACCGCAGATCGACCGGTTGCCGAGCGCCGTGCCTACCGCCAGCGGTCTGGCTGCCGACCGCCAATCGCTCCATGGCCTATCGCTGGCCGCCGAGTGCCGGGCGCTCGCTAGCTGGTGCGCGCTGGCTCTCGGCCGCTGGCGTGCTCAGATCGGCTCTCCTCAGGCGCTCACCGGCAGGTGTCGCAGGCCCCTGATCGTCGAGCCCGGTTTGCGATGCACCGGGCCGGCGATCTTCAGTTGCGGCATGCGTTCGGCCAGCAGCTGCATGGCGATCGTCAGCTCCATGCGGGCCAGGGGTTGGCCCACGCAGTAGTGGGCGCCGCTGGAGAAGGCCAGGTGGTCGGCGGGGTCTTGGCGGTCGATGGCGAAGTGGTCCGGGTGGTCGTAGACCTCGGGGTCGCGGCCGGCTGCGCCGAGGAGGGTCACGACCCACTGGCCGCGTTTGATCTGGTGGCCTTCGAGCTCCAGGTCTTCCAGGGCGATGCGGCTCGTCGCCTGGACCGGGGGGTCGTAGCGGAGTGCCTCCTCGACTGCCTTCGGGGCGAGGCGTTCGGGGTCTGCGCGGAGTGCTTCCCACTGGTCCGGGTTGTTCAGGAGGGCCAGGACGCCGTTGCCGATGACGTTGACGGTGGTCTCGAAGCCGGCGATCAGTAGGAGGAAGACCATCGGTTCCAGCTCGCCGGGCTTGACCTGGTCGCCTTCGGCGGCGATCAGGCGGCTGATCAGGTCGTCGGCCGGTTCGCGGCGGCGGAGCTCGAAGAGCTTCTCGAACAGGGCGTGCAGTTTGGCGTCTGAGGCGGCGAAGCGCGCTGCTTGGCGCAGGGACTGGATGCCGTCGAGGGCGCCGCCGATGACCGCGCCGTGCTCGGCGAACTCACCGCTGTCGGCGTCGGGGATGCCCAGCAGCTCGGTGATGACGCTGATCGGCAGCGGCGCGGCGAAGCCGGAGACCACGTCGAAGCGCCCGTCGGTGGATGCCCGGTCGAGCAGTTCGCCGACCGTGCTCTCGATGCGGGTCCGGAACGCCGGCAGCGTCTTCGGGCTGAACGCAGGCTGCGCCAGCCGCCGCAGCCGCGTGTGGTCCGGCGCGTTCATGCCGAGGAACGACAGGTCCAACTGCTCGTCCTGCACCACGCCGAACCTGCGGTCCCGCAACACCGCGTTGCACACCCGATGGCTCGTCGTCGACCAGTTCCCCCGCGCCGTCAGGGTCAGCGTCCCCCGCTCGCGCATCCGCCGGTAGACGGCATACGGATCCTCGCGCCCCTTCCGCGTCATGAGCATCGCCATCGGCTCGCGTCGCACGTGCGCCAGATACTGTGTGCCCGCGCGCTGCGCATAGAGACTCGCCGCGAATCCGGCCGTCTGCGAGAACTTAGAGAACGCACTCATGCCCGCACCCCCAAACCGTGCAGCAGAGTGCTGAGCGCGAGATCCGGCGCGTCGAGCGGCGCCAGCTTCCCGAACTGCACGGAATCAGCGGCCGTGTAGACAAGCGAATTCACCATCTGCAGCATCCACCAGTCCGGCGTGGACGCGGCGATCAACCCCGCGCTCCGCGCCCGGTTCAGCACCGCGAGGCAGCGCTTCTCCGCGTCGACGTACCGCTGCGTGAGCTCGTGGTCCTCGTCGAGGACGGGGTTCCGCCACAAGAACGCCAGCTGCGGCCCGCTCTCGATCATCGCCGCGAGCAGCTGCCGCAGCCCCGCCTCCGTCCCGGGCTCGTCGGCGACGCGGTCCACCGCCTGTTCATAGATCTCCGTCGCCCGCAGGCCCACCGCGCGCACCAGATCGTCCCGGGTCGCGTAGTGCTTGTGCAACGTCGTACGGCTTATCCCGGCGGCTTCGGCCACCTCGGCGAGCGAGGCGCCGGGCTGGGCCAGGAGCACTTCCGCGACGACGTCGAGCAGGGGCCGCTTCATCGCACGTCGGGAGCGGCCGAGGATGCTGGACTGAACACTCATGTTCAGAACGGTACGCCAATGTGCTCCATCGGGCAACGATGTATAGGCATGAACGCCTCTGACCAGCCATAGCAACACTCTGTCCGCCGAGAGGCCGCCATAGCGTGCCGCGTCGGTCCGAAAACGGGTCGCGCTGGTGAAGGGTGAAGGGTGAAGGCGGAAGTGGCATGGCAGGGCACGCTGTGGCTCCGCGACGCGCACACCGGCGCGCCGCTCGCCGAGCCCCTGCCCGTCCACACTGACTCCGTGATGTCCTCGGCCGTCGCCCTCCTCGACGACAAACCGATCGTCATCACCGCCGGGCTCGACCAGCGGATCCGCGCCTAGGCCAAGCATCCGCACCTAGACCGAGGCCGACTCCCCCGAAGCGAGGCGTTCGTCGGCGACCACGGGCAGCGGCGTCGCCTTCGAACGCCGGCTGAGCCGGGAGCTCACCGAGCCCCACACCTGTCGCATCGCCGACGCGGGCACCGCGATCGGCACGTACGCGACCATCGCCGCCAGGCTCGCCCCGGCCAGCCCGAGGTCGGAGTCGCCGGCGACGTGGTTCACCGCCATGGCGACCGCGACCACCACGGCGCCGCCGATGACCGGTCGCCAGGTGACCGCGAAGATGCGGAGCGGATGGATGCCGACGGCGCGCAACGTCAGGAGATAGGCGGGGCCGATGAGGCCCGCCGCGACGATGACGTGACCCAGGCCCACGCCACTGATGCCGTGGCGGTGTGCGCCGATGATGAGCGCGGGGATCAACGCCACCAGCCACAACGCCTGGACGGTCAGCAGCGCGCGGGAGCGCCCGGCGGCGACCATGAAGTCGTAGCAGAGCTCGAAGATGATCCGCAGCAGGCCGAGGATCGCCAGGTAGCGCAGGGCTCCGGCGGCGCCGATCCACTGGTCGCCGTAGACCGAGCGGATGATCGGGGTCGGTAGCGCCGCCAAGAGGGCGCAGGCCGGGACCGAGGCGATCAGCAGCGGTGAGAGTCCGCTGGTGAAGCCGTCCGTCAGAGTCTGCGCGGACACAGCTGCGCGAGAGAAGCCGGCGAAGGAAACGCGGCGCGCCGTCTCGGAGATCGCCCGGACCGGCCAACTCGACATCGTGAACGCCACCCGGTACAGGCCCAGCGCCACCGGGCCGAGCGTCGCGCCGACCACCGCGCTGTCGGTGTTCATCGTCGCCAGGACGAACAAGCTCGCCCCGGCCAGCGGGGCGCCGTAGCGGACGAGCTCGCGGGCCACCGCGCGGTCCCAGCCGGGCCGCAGGTATCCGGGGGCTGCGATACCGCAGCCGATCAGCGCCACCATCACGCCGGCCACGCCGCCCCAGGCGAAGCTGGAGGCGCCCCAGCCGCGGAACGCCAGGATCAGCGTCAGGCCGGAGCTCACGACGAAGGTCAGCAGGTCGATCGTCAGCCGTGCGCGCTGTCTGAACTCGCGCATCAGCACGGCGTTCGGGACGCACGCCACTCCGTCGACGACCACGGCGAAGCACAGGATCCGCAGGACGCCGGTCGCGTCGGGGGAGCCCAGCATGATCGCGATGTCGTGCGCCAGGAACCAGAGCGCGACGTACAGCACCGTGCTGGACGCCGTCGCGAGGGTGACCACCGTTGGCGCGAACGTGCGCGGATCGCGGTCCCAGCGCACCACGGCCAGGCTGACGCCCAACTCGTTGAACGACAGCAGCACCGCCTGCGCGACGCCGCCGACCGCGTACAGGCCCCAGTCCCGCGGCGTCAGCGCGCCGCGCGCCAGGATCACGCCGGTGGCGAAGGTGCCGATCCGGATCAGCAGGGTGTTGATCAGGCTCCACTTGGCGGCCGAGCGGACCCGGTCGCCGAGCGATTCCGGGGCGTCGGCTTGCGTCTGGCTCATCCGGTACCTGCCTGGGCTCGGGCTCTGGCGGCGGCTTCCGAGCGGGCTATGCCTAAATAAGCACCCGAACAGCCGAAGAGGAGGAAGAGCAGTCCGCTGAGCATCGGGAAGCTGAGCGTGTCGAAGGTGGCGCTGATGAAGAGCATGACCGCGAACGCCGCGGCGAAGCACTGGCCGAGGTCGCGGTACGGCTCGTCCACGCTGAGCTTGCGGCCCAGCCGTCCGGCGCGGATGCCGGTGAAGTAGATGACCAGCACGGCCAGCACCCCGACCACGCCGACCTCGACGAGCGCGAGGAGGTAGTAGTTGTCGGTGTAGCGGTAGAGGCTGGGGATGAACGTGGCCGGGCCGCGGCCGAACCACGGCCGCTGTTTGATGTACGGCGCGACGCCCGCGTAGTCCTTCGTGCGGGCCTGGGAGCTGTTGTCGTTGTTGCCCGAGGCCGAGGAGAACAGCACCAGGATGGTGCCGAGCAGGCCCGGGACCAGGACCCGGACGGCCGCGGCCCCGACCAGCGACATGAGGTACGCGGGGCGGCGCCGGGCCTTGGGCCAGGACGGCATCAGGACCGCCAGGACCACGACCAGGCCGATGATCGCGGTGCGGGAGACCGTCATCGGGAGGCTGATGATCATGGTCGTCACCGGGCCGTAGCGGCGCAGCATGTTCTTCAGCCCGGGGCCCCAGCGCGCGGCGTCGCCGGCCTGCTGGAGGGCGAAGGGCAGGTGGACCGCGATCACCGCGCCGAATTCCAGCGGCTGGGTGGTGGTGGCCTGCGCGCGCAGGTGGCCGCCGCGGGCCCCGGTGGCGGCCGGGTCGACGTTGGTCGCCAGGCCCGGGATGATGACGTGCTCGGTCAGCTGCCAGCCGGAGAAGAACTCGAGGATGCCGATCACGGCCACGGCCGTGCCGAGCAGGACCAGCCGGCGCAGCAGGACCTCCAGACGGGCCCGCTCGGTGATCCCGGCGGAGGCCACGACCACCAGGCCGCACCAGATCAGCATGAGGATCAGGGCTCTGTCGGCGGCCTGGGTCTCCAGCGGGCTGGCCGAGCGGCCGGACAGGCCGATGTAGGACAGGGTGAAGGCGATGGTGAGGACGCACATCGCCTTGCGCACCGAGCTGGATCCCGGGTCGAGACTGAGGCGCCCGGTGAGGCGTCCGGCCAGGAACCACAGGAAGGCCAGGACCGAGAAGACGGTCGCCGGGGCGCCCAGGGCGCCGAGGTTGGCGACCGTCTGGGTGGCCGGGGCCAGCATCACCAGGGTGGCGTAGATCGTCAGGACCGAGGCGGCGTCCCGCTTCGGGGGCTTGGCATCGGGCTCGGCCGCCGCGGGCTTGCGGGCCGGGGTGACGCCGCCGCCGCGGCGGACGGGGCGACGCAGGCGCGGCGGCGCCGGAGCGCTCACGTCCCGGCGCCCGTCAGCGCGAGCCCGGATCGCGATCGGTGATCGCGAGGTGTTCGAGCGGGAGTGGCTCGATGTCGATCCACGGCTCGGTTTCATCCTCGTCCTCTGGATCGAACTCGGGATCGCGGTAGCGGGGGAGCTGGGAGGCGGAGGATTGGGCCGGGGTGCGTCGGGCCAGGGTGCCGTTGCCGGTGTTCGCGGTCGCGGTGCTGGCGTTGTTCCCGCTGTTCGCGCCGTTGCCGTTGCCGTTTCCGGAGCCGATCCGGCGGCGCGGCTGGCCGGCGCGCTCGCGGGCCCGCCGCAACGCCATCGCCTCGCTGCCGAAGACCGAGAGGAAGAGGATCGCCAGGCCGAAGACCCCGGCCCCGGCCACGTCCTCGAACTTCTTCTTCATCGACGTCGTCGGCTTCTGCGGCGGCACCACGACCACCGCGCGGATCAGCGTCGAGGTGGGCAGCGAGGCCGTGGTGGTGGTCTGGATCACCGCGAGCTGGTCGATCGCGTACTGGTCGAACGTCTGCAGTTCGGTCAGGACCAGGTTCTGGTTCTTGCCGCTCACCGTCAGCGTGAGGAAGGGCCCCGAGGCGTTCGGCGCGAGCTCGGCCGAGGCCGGGTCGACGACCCCGCGCGCGGCCAGATCGGCCGCCGACTGGTCGGATCCCAGCCGGCGCGCCAGGAAGTCCGCCATCGGCGTCAGGGAACTGTCGAAGGCCAGGAACGGGTTCCCGGTCCGCTGGTTCGCACTGGAAGCCGCCGACGAGTTCAGAAGACTGATCGTCGACGTCGTCTGATACGTGGACGAGATCATCGTCCACGCTGCCCCGGGAAGGGCGATAGCCACGATCAGCGCGGGGATGGACACGTACCATCGCCGCAGCATGACGCGCAGCATCGTGCCGAGATCCATGGTCCCCCCACGTTTCGCTTCGGCCCGCGTGGCGGATCCCAGACGGAACCCGACGGTGGTCCATGATAGGGCCGTAAAAGGCCACGGGGAAGGAAACGGACAAGGTCGCGGTTGAGGGGATCTCCCCCCGCCCGCGGACTTCCGCCCCGGCCCACCGAGCTGCATCATCGAGAAGGTCGCCGCGGGCCACCCCCGGCGCGCAACCCGGCCGACAGGGGGCGAGTGTGAGGGCGCACGACGAACTCGGCACAACGCGGGGCTGGCGCAACGCCCGCGCGGTGCGCGAGGTGCGGCTCCGTGCCCGCGCATGGTGGCTGGCGGTACCGATCCTGGCGGTGACGATGGCCGGCGGCTACGCCGCAACGCACCCCGCCCCCCGCTACCGAACCCAGGCAGTGGTCCAGGTCGAGGCCCCGGCGGTAGAGCAGGCGAAGGCGGACAACCCGAACCCCTACGCGGACCAGAAGGCCTCGCTGGCAGCCACGGCAGCGCTGATCGCCGAGGGCCTGTCAAGCGATTCGAGTGCCGCAGAACTGCACGCACAAGGCATGTCGGCGGGCTACTCACTGACACCACGCAACAGCGGCACGACGCAGGAGCCGTACTACTGGCTGCCGAGACTGGACATCACGGCAGACGGCCCGAGCGTCGCGGCAGCCTCGGCATCACTGAAGATCCTCCTGAACGCCCTCAACGCAGACCTCGACGACCTCCAGAACCGCGTCGGCGTCGACGCCGGGGACCGGGTACGGACGCAGCTGCTGGTGTCGCCCTCGACCGGCCCGGTACCGGTGCGGAAGACCAGGGCGCTGGCAGGCGTGCTGCTGATCGGCGGCGGGGCCGCGGCGCTGATTCCCGGGTGGGTGCGGCGGTCGGCTCGGCGACGGAGCGAGAGTCGGGG
>NZ_JAACYW010000138.1 GCF_015356825.1 Catenulispora rubra
TCTCGGTGTCGAGGCGGCGGCGGTCCGCTTCGGGGCCGGGCGGAGTGGGGGGCATGACCATCAGCCTCGCACAGGCGAGCGGCGAAGCGGTAGGCGCAAGACTCGGGATCGGGTTACGCCGGTGGTGGCCAGGCGGCTAGTGTTCTGGGGTTCGAATGTGGATAGGGGTGTTGAGGTGCACGCGGAGCGGAATGCCTGAGCGCTGGTGGGTGGGCGCTCTGGCGAGCGTCGTGGCCGGGGCCGCCGTCGCGGCCGGCGCGGTGCTGGCCACGTCCGGGTCCGCGCAGGCGGTCAAGCCGGCGGTGGTGCCGCCCGCGCAGGCCGCGGACGAGTCGGTGCGGGCGCTGTGGCGGACCAAGCCGGTGGAGCAGGTCTTTCCGGAGAACGTCACGCTGGGCAGCCAGTACGTGCGCCTGGGCGTCACCGGCGCGGCCGGGTGCGACGTGCTGCCGAAGGGCTTCGTGTCGGAGCTGGCCGTGGAAGCTCCCGGCACCTCCTGTGTCAGGGTGCTGCGTGCCACCTACACCGACATCACGCAGACCGTCTTCGCGACCGTCGGGGTGGTGGTCGTCGGCGGCGACCCGGTCGCACGCGACAAGGTCTGGCGGCAGTGGTCGCCGGACGCCGACTCCAAGCGGCCGGAGCTGATGCCCGACGTGTTGCCCGTTCCCGGGACGGTGGCCGCGAAGTTCGCCAACAGCCAGCGCGTGGTGTGGAACTCCCAGGCCTCCAACGACGGCTCGTACCTCGTCTACGCGGTGTCGGGATTCGCCGACGGCCGGCCGGGCTCCACCGCCGCGCAGCTGCGGGCCGGATCCGGCAAGGCCCTGATCGCCGACTCCCCGGCGGTGCAGGCCGCCGCCGGGCTGTCCGACCTGTTCGCCACCGAGTTCGCCAACCCGGAGAAGGGCCAGTGACGATGCTGCGCCGAGTGTCGGCCCTGGCCGCCGCCGCGATGCTGCCGGTGCTGATCGCGGCGCCCGCGGCCCGGGCGGACCAGGTGCGGTCGGCGCAGTGGCCGATCACCTTCCTGAACCTGCCGCAGGCGTGGAAGACCACGAAGGGCGCCGGGATCACCGTCGCGGTGCTCGACACCGGCGTCGTCGGGACCCGCGCGGACCTGACCGGCCAGGTGACCACCGGACCGGACCTGGTCGGCGGCAGCGAGAAGCCGGGCGACCCGGACTGGGGCGTGCACGGCACCGGGATGGCGTCGGTGATCGCCGGGCACGGCCACGGCCCCGGCGGCGGCGAGGGCGTCATGGGCGTCGCGCCGGCCGCGAAGATCCTGTCGGTGCGGGTGATCCGGGACGACGAGAGCCCGGACCGCGGCCTCCTCCAGGCCTCGCACACGCCGATCTCCGAGGGCATCAAGTACGCCGTCGACCACGGCGCGCAGGTCATCAGCATGTCGCTGGGCGGCACCGTGCCCGGCGCGGACAGCGACACCACCAACGAGGCCGGCGCCGTGCGCTACGCGATCGCGCACGGGGTGTCGGTAGTGGTGTCGGCGGGGAACTCCGGGGAGAAGCCGGAGAAGGACGTGACCGAGTACCCGGCCGGCGAGCGCGGCGTGATCGGCGTGGCGGCGGTGGACGAGAGGGGCCGGCGCGCGTTCTTCTCCTCGACCGGCTGGGACGTGGCGGTCGCCGCGCCCGGCGTCGACATCCCGATGGCGCTGCCGATCAACGACACCGTCGGGAACACCTACGCCGACTTCGGGCCGGAGATCGGCCCCGACATCCTGGTCGGCGCCGGGACCAGCCCGGCGTGCGCGTACGTCGCCGGGGTCGTGGCGCTGATCCGGTCGGCGAACCCGGCGCTGAGCCCGGAGCAGGTGGCGCAGATCGTGAAGGACACCGCCTCGCACCGGCCGGCCGGCGGCCGCGACGATCAGCTCGGCAGCGGGATCGTGGATCCGGTCGCGGCGTTGAGGGCGGCCGCGGGCGTGGCCGGGCAGCCGGCGACGCCGAAGGCCCCGGCGTATCAGGGCTCGAAGTACTTCGGGTTCGGCCCGGAGGTGGTCGCCGACCAGACCATCGGCGGGCTGAGCACACGGCAGCGCGGGATGGTCGACGCCGCGGTCGCGTTCAGCGGCTCGCTCGTGCTCGGCGGGTGGCTGGCGGTGCGGGGGCGGCGTCGGGTCCGGGTCGCGCGGATCGCAGGCATGGCGGGCTTGGCAGGCATGGCGGGTGCGGTCGGCGGACCCGGCGTGCCGGTGACCGCCTGGGCCGCCACTAAAATCGAGCCCATGACCGACTTCGCTGGACGCACGCTGGCCCCCTCCGCCTTCCCGACCGACGACGGGACCGCGGACCCGGCGCTGCTGGCCGTCCTGGAGGCGCACGGCCGGGGCGAAGCGGCCATCGAGCACGCCTACGGCTACCTGCTCAACGCGCGGGTGCTGGCGCCGATCGTGGCGGTGCTCGGCGAGGCCGAGGAGGTGCCGGACGAGCAGGGCCGGAACCTGCGCCGCGACAAGAACAGCGACATGGCGCTGGTGACGCTGGTCGCCCCGGACGGGACGCGGGCGCTGCCGGTGTTCACCTCGGTGGAGGCGCTGGTCACCTGGAACCCGGAGGCCCGCCCGATGCCGGTGGCGTTCCCTCGGGCCTGCGCGGCGGCGAAGACCGAGGGGGCGGAGGTCGTGCTCGTCGATCTCGCGCGGCCGTCGTTCCTGGAGGTCGAGCCGGCGGCGGTGCGGGCGTTCGCGGCGGTGTTGGAGAAGCAGGGCGAGGCCGGCGGCACCGGCGAGGGCAGTGCGGCCAGTACGGCCGACGAGGCCAACGGCGCCGCGGCCAACGGCGCCGCCGGCAACGCCGAAAATGCTGAAGCCGCTGAAGCCTCCGACGCCGCTGAAACCGCCGAAGAAGCCAGCTGAGAGCAGCCCTTAAGAACGCGCGTAGACAGCCCCGGTGAACTTCTCACCGGGCCCCTGCCCCGGCTCGTCCGGATAAGGCGAAGCCTCCCGGAACGCCAGTTGCAGCGTCCGCAGCCCGTCGCGCAGCGGCGCCGCGTGCTGCGACCCGATCTCCGGCGCCGCCGCGGTGATCAGCCCGGCCAGCGCGGTGATCAGCTTGCGGGCCTCGTCCAGGTCCAGATCGTCCTCGCCGCCCTCGGCCAGGCCCAGCTTCACCGCCGCCGCGCTCATCAGGTGGACCGTCACCGTCCCGATGACCTCGACCGCGGGCACGTCCGCCAGGTCGCGCTGTTCGTCGGCGGCGGGAATGCCCCGGGGTTCGGGGGTGTTGTCGGTCACTGCGGCTCCTCGCGGCGGATGTCTTCCGTGTGCGGATCAAGCTTCCCACGCCGGCGGCGATGACCCAGCGGTCACGACCACCGGCCGGAAGCTGCTAGTATCGGTTCCACGACCGATCGGGCACGCTCGCGCGCGCCTCGATCCGCAAGCGGAGATTCCATCTCCCACCTGGTTCGCCTCCGGGCGGACGGGTTCCGGTCACACAGCCTCACGCCGAAGGGTGTGCGGGCGGCGTTCGCGCTCGTCCAAGCAACCCCTGCGGCGTCGGTCAGTCCGGTGGTGGAGCCTCGCATGCGTGTCGTGCGGGGCTTTTGCGTTTTTCGCAGGGGCCGCGCACCGAAGAAGACCCAGGGCATCGAGCCCAAAACGTAGGAGGCCCCATCAGCACTGAGCCCCGTATCAACGACCGGATCCGCGTTCCCGAAGTGCGGCTGGTCGGCCCCAACGGTGAGCAGGTCGGCATCGTGTCGATCCAGGACGCGCTCCGGCTGGCTCAGGAGCAGGACCTCGACCTGGTCGAGGTCGCGGCGACCGCGCGCCCGCCGGTCGTCAAGGTCATGGACTACGGCAAGTACAAGTACGAGTCCGCCCTGAAGGCCCGTGAGGCGCGCAAGAACCAGGCGCACACGGTCATCAAGGAGATGAAGCTCCGCCCGAAGATCGACCCGCACGACTACGAGACCAAGAAGGGTCACGTGGTGCGGTTCCTGAAGGCCGGGGACAAGGTCAAGATCACCATCATGTTCCGCGGCCGCGAGCAGTCCCGGCCCGAACTCGGCCGGCGGCTGCTGAGCAAGCTCGCCGAGGACGTGGCCGAGCTCGGCTTCGTCGAGTTCGCGCCGAAGCAGGACGGCCGAAACATGATCATGGTCCTCGGCCCGCACAAGAAGAAGACCGAGGCCATGGCCGAGGCCCGTGCGGCCAAGGAGCAGCGCAAGGCCGACGCCTCCGGCGCGTCCGGCGAGGTCGAGCACGCCGAGGACATCGAGTCCGGCGAGCTGACCGAGTCGATCGAGTCGGCGGAGCCGATCGAGGCGATCGAGGCGGTGGAGCCGGCCGAGCAGGCCGAGGCCGTCGTCGGCGCCGCGGCCCAGGCCACCACCGAAGAGCAGTCCTGACCCCGGTCAGGCCGGACCGGCCCCGAGAGCTCGGCCCCCCGCACTAGCTGCGGGGCGGCAGTCCCGGGGCGAGAGCGAGAGCGGATCCGCGTGGGTAGCACCCCGCGGATCCGCCCCATGTGAAGGAGAACGGCGTCATGCCGAAGCAGAAGACCCACAGCGGTGCCAAGAAGCGTTTCAAGGTGACCGGCTCGGGCAAGATCATGCGCGGCCAGGCCGGCATGCGCCACAACTTCGAGCGCAAGTCCTCGGAGTACACCCGTGCCCACACCGGCGAGGTCGAGGTGGCCAAGTCCGACGTCAAGCGCATCAAGCGGCTGCTGGGCCGCTGAGGCGCCCCGCGGCGCATCATCGCCCCCCGACCTAGTTACTGAGCAGGAGATAGAACAATGGCACGCGTCAAGCGGGCAGTGAACGCCCAGAAGAAGCGCCGGGTCGTCCTGGAACAGGCCAGCGGTTACCGCGGCCAGCGCTCGCGCCTGTACCGCAAGGCGAAGGAGCAGGTCACCCACTCCCTCGTCTACGCCTACCGGGACCGCAAGGACCGCAAGGGCGACTTCCGCCGGCTGTGGATCCAGCGCATCAACGCCGCGGTCCGCGCCGAGGGCATGACCTACAACCGGTTCATCCAGGGCCTGCACCTGGCGAACGTCGAGGTCGACCGCAAGATGCTGGCCGAGCTGGCCGTCAACGACGCCGAGGCGTTCCGCGCCCTGGTCGACGTCGCGAAGAAGGCGCTGCCCTCCGACGTCAACGCGCCGAAGACCGCCGCGTAAGTCCTGGCGATCCAGCCCCACTTCGCCAGTCAAGCCAGTTAGGCACGGTGAGCGATGAGCGAGGCGAGTCCTGAGCTGTCCAACCCGCGCGCACCCCGCGCGGTGGCGGCCCGGCGGCTCGCCTCGCGGTCGTTCCGGGCCAAGCAGGAACTCTTTCTGGCCGAGGGGCCGCAGGCGGTGCGCGAGGCCGCCGAGCTCGACGGGGTGCTCGTCGAGCTGTTCACCACCCACGAGGCCGCGGACCGGTACGGCGAGATCGTCGCCGCCGCCCGCAAACAGGGCTCGAAGATCACCGTCGCGACCCCGGATCTGGTGGAGTCGCTGAGCGAGACCGTCACGCCGCAGGGGCTGATCGGCGTGTGCCGGTTCCTGGACGTCCCGCTGGAGTCCTTCCTCGCCGCGCGCAGTCCGAAGCTGGTCGCGCTGCTGACGCATGTCCGCGACCCCGGGAACGCCGGGACCGTGATCCGCTGCGCCGACGCCGCCGGGGCGGACCTGGTGATCGTCACCTCGGAGTCCGTCGACGTCTACAACCCCAAGGCCGTGCGCGCCTCGGCCGGGAGTTTGTTCCACGTGCCGGTATCCGTCGGGGTCACCGCTGAGCAAGCCGTTGACGCCCTGCGTGCGGCGGGACTGCGGATCCTGGCCGCCGACGGCACCGGCGCCGCCGACCTCGACGACGAGCTCGACGCCGGCCGGCTGGCGCAGCCCACATGCTGGATGTTCGGCAACGAGGCCTGGGGACTGCCCGAAGCGCTGCTGGGACTGGCCGACGAGGCGGTCCGGGTGCCGATCCACGGCCGGGCCGAGAGCCTCAACCTGGCGACGGCGGCAGCAGTGTGCTTATATTCCTCTGCCCGGGCGCAACGCTAGGCGCGTCCGTCGCGAGTCCGCTCCGGGTCCCCAGGCGGTCAGGGTGGCGAATGGTTCGCCACCATGGTCCGTGATCGGTCAGAGCGGAACGATAGTCTGGCCGATCATCGGAATCGGAAGGTGACGCACAAGGCGCGCAGCGCGACGACAGCGAGGGCAGGCAGGAGGACCGTCAGGTGACCGTTTCGGTCGGCGCACGCGGTGCGCGATCCGGCATGCAGCTGTTCGCCGGCGCCCTGGACGGTCTGCTGGTGCCCGACGACCTGCCGGACGGGTTCGTCGCCGCCGACACCGACGGCCTGGTGCGGGTCTTCAACCGGGCCGCGGTGACGCTCACCGGGATCCCCGCCGACGATGCCCTGGGCCGTCCGTTCGACGAGGTGTTACCGCTACGCACGATCGACGGCCGCGACTGGTGGCGGCTCACCGACCCCTACGGCGGCCTGAGCATAAGGACCGGCCATCGCGAGGCGCAGCTGTTCCTGCCGGACGACCCGGAGCAGGACGACCCCGAAGCCGGCACCGAACTGCTCGTCACCGCGCGCTACCAGCGCCGCGACGGCCGCTCGACGCCGGTCACCGGCCTGGTTGTGGCGCTGCGCGGGACCCAGGCCCGGCGGCGCCGGGAGCGCCGGCAGTCCGATCTGATCGCGACCGTCGCGCACGAGCTGCGCTCGCCGCTGACCAGCGTCAAGGGCTTCACCGCGACCCTGCTCGCGCGCTGGGACCGGTTCACCGACGACCAGAAGCGGATGATGCTGCAGACCGTCGACGCCGACGCCGACCGCGTGGTGCGGCTGATCGCCGAGCTGCTGGACGTCGCCCGGCTGGACTCCGGCCGGATGGAGCTGCACCGGGTCCCGGTGGACCTGCGCGAGCTGATCACCGACCAGGTGCGCGCCTGCGTGGCGCAGGGCGTGCCGGAGGAGACGTTCCGGACCCGGATCCCGCGCGGGCTGCCGCCGGTGGCCGCCGACCCGGACAAACTGCGTCAAGTCCTGGCTAATCTTTTGGAAAACGCCGTGCGGCACGGCGGGGGGACTGTCACTATTGAGGTGCGGGCTGAGTTGGGCCCGGACGCATCTGCGGGTGCAGGGTCGAGACATCGACCCGACCCGCAGGGATGTTCGGATCGGTCCCACCCGGACAGTCTCCATACTGAAGGTGTGTCGAGCGTGGCGGTTGCGGTGAGCGACGAGGGTCCCGGGATCCCCGAGGACCAGCTCAACCGCGTCTTCACCCGCTTCTGGCGGGGTGGCCGTCGTGGTGGGACCGGCCTTGGCCTGTCGATCGTGAAGGGTCTGGTGGAAGCGCACGGCGGACTGGTGTCCGTCGGCAACGGCCCCGAGGGCGGCGCGCGCTTCCGATTTACGCTGCCCGTCGCGTAGGGCCGCTCAGAGCCTGACGCGCGGGCGTTCCGCGTTCCCGCACGCTTTTCCCGTGCCCGGCGTTGTGTCACAGCCCGGGCGGAATCCGTGTTCGGCCCGTGACCCCTTTAGACTCGGCGGTGTCTCGCCGACGTCGCGGGGCCATCAATCCATGGAGAAATCAACAACATGTCGGCACCGAACAAGTCGTACGACCCGGTGGAAGTCGAGGCGGTGAAGCCCGACGAGGTCGCCCGCCACCGGGCCGACGCGCTGGCCGCGATCGCCGCCGCGACCTCGTTGGACGAACTGCACCAGGTGAAGATCGCCGTGACCGGCGACCGCGCGCCGCTGGCGCTGGCCAACCGGGAGATCGGCGCGCTGCCGCCGGCCGCCCGCGCCGAGGCCGGCAAGCGCATCGGCGAGGCCCGGGGCGCGGTGAAGACCGCGCTGGCCGAGCGGCAGGAGGCCCTGGAGGCCGACCGCGACGCGCGGGTCCTGGTCGAGGAGGCCGTGGACGTCACGCTGCCGTGGGACCGCGCCCCGCGCGGCGCCCGGCACCCGCTGACCACGATCCAGGAGCGGATCGCGGACATTTTCGTGGCCATGGGCTACCAGGTGGTGGACGGCCCCGAGGTCGAGGCCGAGTGGTACAACTTCGACGCGCTGAACTTCCCGCCGGACCACCCGGTGCGCGACCTTCAGGACACGTTCTTCGTCGCGGGCAAGAGCACCGGCGAGGGCCAGGACGCAGCGGGCAGCGGCATGGTCCTGCGCACCCACACCTCCCCGGTGCAGGCCCGCACCCTGCTGGAGCAGGGCGCCCCGGTGTACGCCGTCTCGCCGGGCCGCACGTACCGCACCGACGAGCTCGACGCCACGCACACCCCGGTGTTCAGCCAGATCGAGGGCCTGGCCGTCGACGAGGGTCTGACGATGGGCGACCTGAAGGGCACGCTGGACCACTGGGCCAACGCCATGTTCGGCGACGGCGTGGTGACCCGGCTGCGTCCGCACTTCTTCCCGTTCACCGAGCCCTCGGCCGAGGTCGACCTGCAGTGCTTCGTCTGCAAGGGCGCCTCGGTCGGCGACCCGGACAACCCGTGCCGCACCTGCGGCTCGGAGGGCTGGATCGAGTGGGGCGGCTGCGGCATGGTCAACCCGCGCGTGCTCGTCGCGTGCGGCGTGGACCCCGAGCGCTACAGCGGGTTCGCCTTCGGGATGGGTCTTGAGCGGAGCCTGATGTTCCTGAACAACGTGCAGGACATGCGGGACATGATCGAGGGAGACGTGCGCTTCACGCTCCCGTTCGGGATGGAGATCTGATGCACGTCCCCTACTCCTGGCTGCAGGATTACGTCGCGCTGCCGGACGGGACCACCGCTTTCGCGGTCGCGGACGAGCTGACCCGGACCGGCGGCGGCAAGCTGGAGACCATCGAGCGCGTCGGCGAGGGCCTGACCGGGCCGCTGGTCGTGGGCCAGGTCGCCGCGATCGAGGAGCTGACCGGGTTCAAGAAGCCGATCCGGCACTGCCAGGTGGTCGTCACCGCGGCCGCCGAGGGCCCCGGCTCGGCCGCCGACCCGCAGCTGATCGTCTGCGGCGCCCGCAACTTCGCGGTCGGCGACCACGTGGTCGTGGCGCTGCCCGGTGCGGTGCTGCCCGGCGACTTCCACATCGCCGCGCGCAAGACCTACAGCCGCGACTCCAACGGCATGATCTGCTCGGCGCGCGAGCTCGGCATGGGCGATGATCACGACGGGATCATCGTGCTGGCCGCCGACTCCCCGGTCGGCGCGGACGCCATCGCCTACCTGGGCCTGGACGACGAGGTCATCGAGTTCGAAGTCACCCCGGACCGCGGCTACACGCTGTCCCTGCGCGGCATCGCGCGGGAGGCGGCGACCGGGTTCGACGTGCCGTTCCGGGACCCGGCCGCGCTGGCCGTCCCGGCCGGCGACGACGGCGGGTACCCGGTCGTGGTCGAGGACCCGGCCGGCTGCGACCTGTTCGTGGCGCGGACCGTGACCGGCATCGACCCGCAGGCGCCCTCGCCGCTGTGGCTGCAGCGCCGGCTCCAGATGTCGGGGATGCGGCCGATCTCGCTGATCGTCGACATCACCAACTACGTGATGCTGGAGCTGGGCCAGCCGATCCACGCCTACGACCGGGCCCGGCTGTCCGGGCCGATCGTGGTGCGCCGCGCGGCCGCCGGCGAGGTGCTGGAGACGCTGGACGGCGCCAAGCGGCAGCTGGACCCGGGCGACCTGCTGATCACCGACGACTCCGGGCCGATCGGCCTGGCCGGCGTGATGGGCGGGGCGTCCACCGAGATCCACGACGGCTCCACCGAGGTCGTGGTCGAGGCCGCGCACTTCGAGGCGACGTCGATCGCGCGCACGGTGCGCCGTCACAAGCTGCACTCCGAGGCCTCCAAGCGCTTCGAGCGCGGCGCGGACCCGGGGGCCACGGCCGCCGCCGCGCAGCGCGTGGTGGACCTGCTGGTCGAGCTGGCCGGCGGCACCGCCGGCGCGGGCGTGACCGTGGTCGGCGAGGTCACCCGGCCGGCGCCGATCACCATCCCGTGGACGCACCCGGGGCGCGTGGCAGGCGTCGACTACACCCGCGAGGAGACCGAGCGCCGGCTGCTGCAGGTCGGCTGCGACCTGGCGCCGGCCGGCGAGGGCGGTGAGGATCTGGTCGTCACCCCGCCGAGCTGGCGCCCGGACCTGCGGGACCCGAACGACCTGGCCGAGGAGGTGATCCGGCTGGAGGGCTTCGACCGGCTGCCCTCCACGCTGCCCCAGGCCGCCGCCGGCACCGGCTACACGCACCTGCAGCGGATCCGCCGCCGGGTCGGCACCGCGCTGGCCTCGGCCGGCTACACCGAGGTCATCGCCTACCCCTTCCTGGGCCAGGCCGACCTGGACGCGCTCGGCCTGCCGGAGGGCGACCCGCGCCGCAACACGGTGCTGCTGGCGAACCCGATCTCCGAGGAACAGCCGTCGATGCGCACGACGCTGCTCCCCGGCCTGCTGGCGGCCCTGCGCCGCAACGTCGGCCGCGGCACGGCGGACCTGGCGCTGTTCGAGCAGGGCCTGGTGTTCCGGCCCCGCAAGGACGCAGCGCCGGTGGCCCCGCGCCTGACCGTCGAGCGCCGCCCGACCGACGAGGAACTGGCGTCCCTGGACGCCGCGCTGCCGCTCCAGCCCCGCCGCGTCGCGGTGGTGCTGTCCGGCCTGCGCGAGCCCGCCGGCTGGTGGGGCGCGGGCCGTCCGGCCGGCTGGCAGGACGCGATCGAGGCCGCGCGCGTCATCGCCGACGCCTGCCGGGTCGAGCTGGAGATCACGCAGGACCAGCACGAGCCCTGGCACCCGGGCCGCTGCGCCCGCCTGGGGAGAGACGGCCGCCTGGTCGGCCACGCCGGCGAGCTGCACCCGCGGGTCGTGGCGGAGCTGGGGCTGCCGCCCCGCACCGCCGCGATGGAGCTGGAACTGGACCGGATGATCCCGGTCGAGGAGGTGCTGACGCAGGCCCCGAGCATCTCCTCGATGCCGGTCGCCACCCAGGACGTCGCGCTGGTGGTGGACGCCGCGGTCGCCGAGCACGACGTCGAGGCGGCGCTGCGCGCGGGTGCGGGGGAGCTGCTGGAGTCGGTGCGGCTGTTCGACGTGTACACCGGGGAGCGGATCGGTGAGGGACGCAAGTCGCTGGCCTTCGCGCTGCGGTTCCGGGCTCCGGACCGGACGCTGACCGCCGAGGAGGCGACCCAGGCGCGGGACAGCGCGGTGGCGCTGGCGGGGACGCGGACCGGGGCGGTGCTGCGGTCTTAGGGGGCTGAGGTCTGAGATCTGCGGTCTGAGATCTGCGGTCGTTTTGGAAGCCGGGTCCTGTCTGATTGTTCGGACGGGGCCCGGCTTTTGTGTGCGGTTATGTTGCCCCCTCAAGCCTCAGCGGCGCTCGAAGCTCAGCAGCGGCGCGGGTTCGCCGGGCGCTGGCGCGTCGGGGTTCAGCGTGACGGCCTGCTCCAGCCGTTCGAACCCGGTTTCCACCTCCTCCGCGGTGAGATGGTTGAAGATCGTGTGGGTTCGCAGCCGGAGCCGGTCGAGCATCTCGCCGTAGGTACCGGGGGAGGGCTCGGTGAAGGGGCCGAAGGTGCGGACGCGCCAGCCGGCCGAGGTGAAGGTCTCGATGGCCTGGTGCAGCGGCGGGAACAGCGTGGCGTCCTTCTCGAAACCGTTCGGGAAATGCTCCAGCCACCAGATCCAGGGCATCTGGTCGCCGTATCCGGAGCGGATGATCAGCCGTCCGCCGGGCTTGACGACGCGGGCCAGTTCCCGTGCCGCCCGCGGCTTGTCCTGCACGTGGTGCCAGGACAGCAGCAGCATCGCGTAATCGGCACTGGCTGTCGGCACCGGGATGTCCTCGGCGGCACCCGCTACGTACTGCACATCTGGATGCTGCGACTGTGCCAGTGCCACCTCGCGCATCCGCACCGACGGCTCGACTCCCGTCACCGGCCCGAAGGCGCTCGCCAGCGCCGGGCTGAACCTGCCGGTCCCGGAGCCGACGTCTAATCCGACCAGCGGCCGCCCTTCGGGCAGCAGCGCACCGAACGCGCCGATCCACGCCGCCATCTGCTCATCTTTCAGCGCACGTCCCCGCGCATAGTCCTGATACTGCTCGGTGTCGTAGTTGGTCCGCCTCATGCCAGGGCTCCTTTGTATCTTCTCGATGTATCGGGCCGATACATCGAGAAGATAGGGTCAGGTCTGTGCCCAGTGCAAGGGATCTTCGGAGATCACTGACAAGAGGTGTCAGGGATGCGGGTCCACAGTGGACCCATGACCACGACCGAGAACCTGATCGACGACGGCCGCCACGACTTCGACTTCCTGGTCGGCACCTGGAAGGTCGACCACCGCAAACTGACCGCGATGGCCGACCCGGACTGCACCGAGTGGGTCGAGTTCGAAGGCGTCCAATGGCTCCGCCCCACCCTCGGCGGCCTGGCCAACGTCGACAACCTCACGGTCGAGAAGATGCCGAACGGCATCCGCTTCGAGGGCATGTCCCTGCGCCTGTTCGACCCCGAGACCGCCGAGTGGAACATCCACTGGGCCTCGACCGCCGCCCCCGGCCACCTCGACCCCCCGGTCACCGGCCGCTGGACCGGCACCCACGGCGTCTTCCACGGCACGGACACCGTCAACGGCAGGCCGATCGAAGTCCGCTTCGACTGGAACGTCTTCGACGCCGACACCGCACAGTGGGAGCAGGCGTTCTCGTTCGACGGCGGCGAGACCTGGGTGCACAACTGGCGGATGTCGTTCACGCGGATCTCGCACGCGGCGGAGGCTGGGGTCTGACGCGTGCGCTAAGCGCTATGTCGCTGGCGCTTTCGGAACCTCCTCGCACTCCTCGCACGGCTCCTCGAATCGCGCGACGAACTGGTCGAGCATCTCAGGGGTCACAGTCAGCGCGTTCGCATCCTGCCGTAGGTTGCGCTCGGCGAGCCGCCGCAGGAGCTCGGCCCGGTCCACCTTCAGGTAGATCAGCCGCCAGCTTCCGCCGGCGGCCTCGACCAGCTGCTTGTACGCCTCCCGCTCCTTGCGAAGCCACAGCCCGTAGTCCAACACCACCGAGCGCCCGGCCCGGATCGCCTCGGCCAGGCGCCGCTGGACCTCCTCGACCACCGGCGCCGCACGCGCGGGGTACTCGTCCTCCGGGTAGTCGACGCCGTGCCGGCCGTGGCGCGCGAAGATCTCCTCGTCGACCGACAGCCGCAGCACGCCGTGCTCGGCCTCCAGCCGCCGCGCGTACGTCGTCTTGCCGGATCCGGTCAGCCCGGCCAGCAGGTATGCGACCGGGCGGGTCAGAGCGTGATTCCGTTCAGGGCGTGATCCAGTACTGACTCAGCCCCGACTCCCCGGGCGCCGTCGCCTCCACCTGCGTCTCCCGGTCCAGCCGGTACCCGAGCCGCCGGGGTACCGCGGCGCTGCGCACGTTCGCCGCGTCGCAGTGGATCTCGACGCGCTCGATGCCCGGCAGCGCGAGCGCTATGTCCGTGACGCGGGCGGTCGCGCGCGTCATCACGCCGCGGCCGGTGGCGTCGGAGCGCAGCCAGTAGCCGATCTCCAGGCCGCCGGGGCCGATCCGGTCCATCAGGCCGATGGTGCCGATCAGGTCGCCGCCGGCGTCCATGATCAGCCAGTTGAAGGTCGTGCCCGCCGCCCAGTTCGTGTCCGAGCGCTCGATGAACTCCCGCTGTTGCGCGCTCTCCACCGGCTCCGTGCACCACGGCATCCACGGGTGCAGTTCGGTGAAGCTGGCCTTGACGGCCTCGTGCAGCGCGTCGGTGTCGTCCAGGGTGGGGCGCCGCAGGTGGAAGCCGTCGAGGTCGACGGTCTGCGGCGGGACGACACCGGGGGCCAGGGCCCTCGGGGGTTCAGCGGGTTCAGCGGGTTCAGCGGGTTCAGCGGGTCCGGTCATACGTCGTGATCTTTGCGCCGTGATCAGCCGTCCGCAAGGGTTTTCCACTGTCCGTTTCGTGACAGCAGGTCGTAGTGCCGCGACCGTTCGTCCCAACGGGTCAACAGGGCGCGGTCGGCGTCGGGGACGACCGCGGCGAAGGCGTCGTCGCCGGCGAAGGCGCGGACCGCGTCCCAGTCGAAGAAGTACATGATCGTACTGAACTCGACCTCGGCGGCCGGGTCGCCGCCGGCCGCACCGGAACCGACAGCGCCGCCGTCGGTCGCGTCCGGATCGTGCCGCAGCACGTCGATCCCGAGCATCCCCGGCGTCTGCTCCCCGTTCACCGACTCACCGGTGATCTCCTCGCGCAGCAGCGCCTCGTACGCGTCGGCGTTCTCCGGCGTGGTCCAGCCGCGCCACACTCTGATGATCATGATGGCATCCCCTCTCCTCCATGGTCTTGCGCCCCGCACTCGCCGCGCAAGCCAAACGCAAGCACGTCCGCCCAGAATTGGTGTCAACCAGGGAACACCACAAGGGACCTGGCAGGGGAGGGGTTCCGCCGGATCCGCATCGGGGGCCGGACGGACCCGGGGGGCCCGAGCACGCGGTCTGCCCGTCGTGGGGCGGTGGGCAGACCGCGCTTGTGCGCCACACACCTGGTCGGCCGGTCGGAGGGGGCCGGCCGAACTGGAGTGTCGCGCGGCGGCCCCGGGCTACGTCGAACTCAGGCCACCTCCGCCTCAGGCCACGTCCGCCCTGGCGATCAACTCCGCGAGGTCTGCCACATAACCCTGACGCCCCAACGCCAGAAAGATCTCGCGAGCCTCGGACCACGCACCCCGAGCCCGATCACGCTGCCCCAGCAAAGCGCACGCCTCGCCGAGCGCCCACAGCGCGTACCCCTCGCCGTCGCGGTTGCCGATCGAGCGATGGAGCTCCAGCGCCTTGTCGATGCAGGGGATGCCTTCCTCGGCCCGGCCGTTCTTCGCGTGCAGTTTGCCCAGGTTGCCCCAGGCGATGGCCAGCCGCGGCGTGTCGCCGACCGCCTCGGCCGCCGCGAGCAGCCGCGGGTACAAATCCAGCGCCTCCTCGGGGTTACCGGAGTCCCGCAATGCCTCGGTCAGCGCGAGCATCACCGACACCTGCAGGCTGGACAGGAACGGCGTCGCCGGCAGCGCGTCCAACTCGGCCAGCGCGTCCTTCAACCGCTCGGCGGCCTCCCCGGGACGACCGCTCTGCGCGACCGTGATGGCAGCGTTGATCCGCGCCTGGGCCACGCGCTCGACGAGCCCGGCCGACTCGTAGTGCGGAACCGCCTCACCGAACGTCGCGATCGCCTCGTCGAACCGCCCGAGCGCGCCGTAGACGATGGCCAGGCTGTTCAGCTGCACGCCGGCTACCTCCGGCTCGCCGAGCTTGATCGCCGCCTCGACGCCGGCCCGGAGCGGTTCTTCGAGTTCTTCCACGCGGCCCCGGATCCGGAAGCCCTGCAGCAACACCAGCGGCAACGCGGCGGCCGTCGCGTGATCGCCCTGCGCGACGGCCACGGCGGCGGCTTCGAGCAGCCCGGCCGACTCGCGGTCGAACCAGTCGCCGGCCTCCGGCAGCCCCGCGAACGGCGCCGGATCGGCCTCCGGGATCCACGCCTCCCACGCCAGCCGCGGCCGGTTCGGGTCGAACAGCCGGTCCGCAGCCGCCGCTCCGGCCAGGCACCACGACGTCCAGCGCCCCACGGCCTCGGACCGGGCCTCGCCGGGGTCGGACGCCGCCGCATGCCCACGCGCCAGCTCCTGGATCAGCGGATGGAACGCGAACCGCTCCGGCGCCGACGGCTCCAGCAGCGAGACCTGCACCAGGTGCTCCACCGCCGAATCGGCGTCGAACTCGTCGACGCCCAGCACCGCCGCAGCCGCCGGCAGACTGAAGCGCTCGCCGCCGATCAGGCTCAACAGGCGGAAGGCGCGCGCCAGGTCGACATCGCGGCCCGCGGCGCCGTAGCTCAGCGCGAGGTAGCTCTCTTCGAGGGGGCCGCGAAGGGCGGTGCGCTCGGCCGTGGCGGCTGCTGCGGTGCGCTGCGCTTCTGCCGCAGGCAGCTCGGTGCCGGGGTTAGTGCCAGTGCCAGTGCCAGAGCTAGTGCTGGAGCTAGTGCCAGTGCTAGAGCCGGTGCTAGTGCTAGAGCTAGAGCCGGTGCTAGTGATGGAGCTAGTGCTTGTCCCAGTCCCATCATCCAGCGCATCGATCCCCGCCAACCGCTGCCCGACCGCCTCCAACCGCGCCACCAACGAAGCGACACTCCGCCCCCGCCGCTGCGCCAGCCGCGCGCCGCAGATGCGCAGCGCGATCGGCAGCCCGCCGCATGCCTCGGCCAGCAGTCGCAGCGCCGACGGCTCCGCCTCGGCCCGGTCGGCGCCGATGATCCGCCCCAGCATCGCCACCGCCTGGTCCGTCGGCAGCCGTCCCAGCTCCACCGGGACCTGCCCGGCCAGCCCCGGCAGCCGTCGGCGGCTCGTGACGATCACCGCTGCCGGCGCGCTCGCCGGCAGCAGGCGCCGGATCTGCGCCGAGTCGGTCGCGTCGTCCAGGACCAGCAGGACCCTGCGGTCGGCCAGCGTGCTCCGCAGCAGCGCCGTGCGCTTGTCCGCGTCCCCGGGGAACTCCGTGACCCCCAGCGCCCGCAGTACCTCCGACACCAGCTCGGTCGGTCGCCGGGGCGCGCGCAGTCCGCCGAGCCGCACGAACACCTGCCCGTCCGGGAACTCCGGCCGCAGCTGCTGCCCCAGCCGTACCGCGAACGACGTCTTGCCGATCCCGCCCGGCCCGGTCACCACCACGACCGGCGCCGGATCCCCGGGCTCGGGCCCGGTCAGCACCTCGGCGACGGCGGCCAGCTGGTCGGCGCGGCCGGTGAAGTCGGGAATGTCGGCGGGCAGCAGCCGCGGGGCGTCCGGACGGTCGTCGCCCTCGCGCAGGATCTCCAGGAACGCGGCCTTCAGCTGCTCGCCGGGCTCGATCCCGGCCTCCTCGACCAGCACCCGCCGCACGCGCTGGTACTCGGCCAGCGCCTCCGCACGCCTGCCGTCGGCAGCCAGCGCCCCCAACAACAGCGCGGCAGGACGCTCCCGGAACGGGTTCTCTCCCACTAGAACCCGTAGTTGCGGGATAACCGCGCTCGTGCGCCCGAGTCGGAGCTCGACCTCGAACAGCTCCTCGCGCGTCAGCAACTCCTGCTCGTCCCAGTACCGCACCGCGTCGTCGCGCCACGGCCCGCCGGGCACGTCCGCCAACGGCGCGCCCCGCCACAACGCCAGCGCCTCGGTATATGCGGCCGTCGCGCCCTCCAGGTCGCCGCGCGCCGTCGCCGCCCGAGCACGGTCCCGCAGGCCGCGGAACACGTCGATGTCCAGCTCCCCGGCGCGTAGCTCGACGGTGTACCCGGAGCTGTGCGTCCGCACCCGGTCCCCGAGTGGCCCCAGCGCGCCGCGCAGCCGGCTGAGGTAGCTGTGCAGGGTCCCGGCGGCGCCGGCCGGCGGCTCCAGGTTCCAGACCTGCTCGGCCAGATCGGCGGCGGCCACGGCCCGCGGCGCGGTGAGCAGTAGCGCGGCCAGCACGGCACGCTGCCGGGCCGCCGCGATCGGCCGCGGTCCGGACGAGTCTTCGACCAGCAGGGGACCGAGGACGCCGAACCGTGTGCCTGACATGGAACCGGACAGTATTGGACCGGACATCGCCCGAGCAATTCCCAAGAAATTCCTGTAAATGCGAGCCATCCATGATGTGCCGGGTCCCCCGATCGGCGGACTCCCGCAGCGTGCCGCACCCGGCTCGCGAAAGCTGGTCGTGCGACGTCCTCCGCGGCAATCATCGACGCATGCCGACGGAACCCGCGGATGTCCGGTTGACGAGACGCGCTTTGCATACAGTTTCCGTATTCCGTATTCTCATGCACATGACCTACACGGCAGCGGTGGCCGGGGCGACCGGCTACGCGGGGGGCGAGCTGCTCCGGCTCCTCCTCGGGCACCCCGACTTCCAGATCGGCGCACTCACCGCCGGCGCGAGCGCCGGCTCCCGGCTCGGCGAGCACCAGCCGCACCTGGCGCCGCTGGCCGACCGCGTCGTCGCCGACACCACCGCCGAGGCCCTGGCCGGGCACGACGTCGTCTTCCTCGCGCTGCCGCACGGACAGTCCGCCGCCATCGCCGAGGCGCTGGGACCGGACACCGTGATCGTCGACTGCGGCGCCGACTACCGGCTCGCCGACGCCGACGCCTGGGAGCGGTTCTACGGCTCCGCGCACGCCGGGACCTGGCCCTACGGCCTGCCCGAGCTGCCCGGGGCGCGCGCCGCGCTCACCGGCGCCAAGCGCGTCGCCGTGCCCGGCTGCTTCCCGACCGTCTCCTCGCTGGCCCTGGCGCCAGCCGTGGCCGCCGGGCTGGTCGAGCCGGACGTGGTCGTGGTCGCGGCCACCGGGACCTCCGGCGCCGGCAAGTCCCTGAAGCCGAACCTGCTCGGCTCGGAGATCATGGGGAACACCGCCGCGTACAACATCGCCGGCGTGCACCGGCACACGCCGGAGATCGCGCAGAACCTCGGCGTGCTCGCCGGGGAGCCGGTGACGGTGTCCTTCACGCCGGTGCTGGTCCCGATGCCCCGCGGCATCCTCGCCACCTGCACCGCGAAGGTGAAGCCGGGCGTCGGCGCCGACCAGCTGCGGGAGGCCTACCTGAAGGCCTACGACGACGAGCCGTTCGTGACCGTGCTGCCCGAGGGACGGCTGCCGACCACGGCCGCCGTCCTCGGATCGAACGCCGTGCAGCTCCAGGTCGCGTTCGACGAGGCCGCCGGGCGCGCCGTCGTCATCGGCGCGATCGACAACCTCACCAAGGGCACCGCCGGCGGCGCCCTGCAGTGCGCGAACCTCGCGCTGGGCCTGCCGGAGGCCGCCGGTCTGAGCACCGTCGGGATCGCGCCGTGAACCCGACCATCACAACTGCGCCGACCACGACAACTACAAAGAAACCCACAACTACAGAGAAACAGGGGAGCTGAACAGTGAGCGTCACCTCCGCGAAGGGCTTCCGGGCCGCGGGCATCGCCGCCGGGATCAAAGACTCCGGGGCTGTGTCCAATGAAAAGCGGGCGGACCTGGCCCTGGTCGTCAACGACGGCCCGGCGACCGCCGCCGCCGGCGTCTTCACCTCCAACCGCGTGAAGGCCGCCCCGGTCGTGTGGTCCGAGCAGGTCCTCAAGGGCGGCACCGTCAAGGCCGTGGTCCTGAACTCCGGCGGCGCGAACGCCTGCACCGGCCCGGCCGGCTTCCAGGACACGCACAAGACCGCCGAGGAGAGCGCCGCGCTGCTCGGCGCCTCGGCCGCCGAGATCGCCGTGTGCTCCACCGGCCTGATCGGCGTCCGGCTGCCGATGGACGCGCTGCTGTCCGGGCTCAAGACCGCCGCCGACGCGCTCGCCGCCGACGGCGGACCGGCCGCCGCGACCGCGATCATGACCACCGACACCGTCGCCAAGACCGCCGAGGCGCACGGCACCGGCTACATCGTCGGCGGCATGGCCAAGGGCGCCGGGATGCTGGCGCCGGGGCTGGCCACCATGCTCGTCGTCATCACCACCGACGCCGTGGCCGACGCCGCCGTGCTCGACACGGTCCTGCGCGCCGCCACGAAGGTCACCTTCGACCGCGTCGACTCCGACGGCTGCATGTCCACCAACGACACGGTCCTGCTGCTCGCCTCCGGCGCCTCCGAGACCGTCCCGGACCCCGCCGAGTTCCAGGCCGCGGTCACCTCCGTGTGCGCGAACCTCGCGCGCCAGCTCGTCGGCGACGCCGAGGGCGCCACCAAGGACATCGCCGTCGAGGTCGTCCGGGCCGCCACCGAGGACGAGGCGGTCCAAGTCGCCAAGGCCGTCACCCGCAGCAACCTGTTCAAGTGCGCGATGTACGGCAACGACCCGAACTGGGGCCGCGTGCTCTCCGCGGTCGGCACCACCGACGCGGCGTTCGAGCCGGACCAGTTGTCCGTGGCCATCAACGGTGTCTGGGTCTGCCGCGACGGCGGCGTCGGCGAGGACCGCGACCTGGTCGACCTCACCGGCCGCGAGGTCACGGTCACCGTCGACCTGGCCGCCGGCACCTCCGGCGCGACCGTCTGGACCAACGACCTGACCCCCGGCTACGTCCACGAGAACTCGGCGTACTCCTCGTGAGCACCGTCCAGTCGATCGCCGCCGGCGGCGCGCGCCGGCACGAGGCCCTGGCCAAGGCCGGCATCCTCACCGAGGCCCTGCCGTGGCTGTCGGCCCTGCACGGCAAGACCGTCGTGGTGAAGTTCGGCGGCAACGCCATGGTCGACGAAGAGCTGCAGGCCGCCTTCGCCAAGGACATCGTGTTCCTGCGCTACGCCGGCCTGCGGCCGGTCGTCGTGCACGGCGGCGGCCCGCAGATCAACGCCCAGCTGGACAAGCTCGGCATCGAACACAGCTTCGCCGGCGGCCTGCGGGTCACCACCGACGAGACCATGGACGTGGTCCGCATGGTGCTCACCGGCCAGGTGCAGCGCGACATCGTGGGCCTGATCAACACCCTGGGGCCGTTCGCCGTCGGGCTGTCCGGGGAGGACGCCGACACGCTGAAGGCGGTCAAGCGGCACGCCGTGGTCGACGGCGAGAACGTGGACATCGGCCGGGTCGGCGACATCGAGGCGGTCAACCCCGGCGCCATCAACGCCCTGCTGGACGACGGCCGCATCCCGGTCGTGTCCTCCATCGCCCGCGCCGCCGACGGCGACGGGGTCTACAACGTCAACGCCGACACCGCCGCCGCGGCCCTGGCCGTCGGCCTGGGAGCGGAGAAACTGGTGGTCCTCACCGACGTCGAGGGCCTGTTCGCGGACTGGCCTGCGTCCGACGAGGTGATCAGCCTGCTGTCCGCCGACGAGCTGGCTGAGCTGCTGCCGACGCTGTCCTCCGGGATGGTGCCGAAGATGGAGGCCTGTCTGCGGGCCGTGCGCGGCGGAGTGCCGCGGGCGCACGTTTTAGACGGACGGGTGCCGCACGCGCTGCTGCTGGAGGTCTTCACCGACGAGGGGATCGGAACGATGGTGGTGCCGGCATGAACGCGGTGGTGAACCGGGAACCGGTCGGCGAGGACGCATTGCCGGTCGTCGAACCCGGATACGGCGAAGCCTGGACCGAGCGGTACAGCGGAGCCCTGATGAACACCTTCGGCACGCCGCAGAAGGTGCTGGTGCGCGGCGAGGGCGTCTACGTCTGGGACGCCGACGGCCGCCGCTACCTGGACCTGCTGGCCGGCATCGCGGTCAACGCCCTCGGGCACGCGCACCCGCTGATCGTGCAGGCCGTCACCACGCAGCTGACCACGCTCGGCCACATCTCCAACTTCTTCGCCTCGGCCCCGCAGATCGTGCTGGCCGAACGGCTGGTGGAGCTGCTGGGGCAGGCCAACGACACCGACGCCCGGGTGTTCTTCTGCAACTCCGGCGCCGAGGCGAACGAGGCCGCGTTCAAGGCCGCGCGCCGCACCGGCCGCACCAAGATGGTCTCCACCGAGGGCTCGTTCCACGGCCGGACGATGGGAGCGCTGGCGCTGACCGGCAAGGCCGCGATCCGTGAGCCCTTCGAGCCGCTGCCCGGCGACGTGAGCTTCGTGCCCTACGGCGACGTCGCAGCCCTCGAAGCCGCGATCGACGACCAGACGGCGGCGTTCATCGTCGAGCCGATCCAGGGCGAGAAGGGCGTCATCACCGCGGCCCCCGGCTACCTGGAGGCGGCCCGCGAGATCACCGCCAGGCACGGCGCCCTGCTCATCCTCGACGAGGTCCAGACCGGCATCGGCCGCACCGGCAAGTGGTTCGGGCACAGCGGCACCGGCGTGGTGCCGGACCTGGTCACGCTCGCCAAGGGCCTCGGCGGCGGCATGCCGATCGGCGCTTGCGTCGGCCTCGGCCGAGCCGCGACGCTGCTGGGACCGGGGCAGCACGGCTCCACGTACGCCGGCAACCCGGTCGCCTGCGCCGCCGGGCTGGCCGTGCTGCACGCCATCGAGCGCGACGACCTGCTGGCCAACGTCCGCACCGTCGGCGAGCACCTCACCGCCGGCGTCAACGCCCTGAACCACCCGGCGGTGGCCGGGGTGCGCGGCGAAGGGCTGCTGCTGGCGATCATGCTGAACGGCCCGTACGCCGCCGACGTCGCCAAGGCCGCGCTGGACGCCGGCTTCATCATCAACGCCCCGGCCCCCGACGCCATCCGGCTCGCCCCGCCGCTCATCCTCACCACCCCGCAGGCCGACGAGTTCCTGGCCGCGCTTCCCGCCCTCCTCGACACGGCGCTCGCCGCCGCCACCCCGAAGGACGCCTGAGCATGGTCCGCCACTTCCTCCGCGACGACGACCTGAGCCCCGCCGAACAGAAGCGGGTCCTGGACCTGGCCATCGCGTTCAAGAAGGCCCCGCTGGACCACCAGGTCCTGTCCGGGCCGCGGGCGGTCGCCGTCATCTTCGACAAGCCCTCCACCCGCACCCGCGTCTCCTTCAGCGTCGGCGTCGCCCAGCTCGGCGGCTACCCGCTGGTCATCGACTCCGGCAGCAGCCAGCTCGGCCGCGGCGAGGAGATCGGCGACACCGCGCGGGTGCTGGAGCGGCAGGTCGCGGCGATCGTGTGGCGGACCTTCAGCCAGTCCCGGATCGAGGAGCTGGCCGCGGCGTCCTCGGTGCCGGTCGTCAACGCCCTGACCGACGACTTCCACCCCTGCCAGATCCTCGCCGACCTGCAGACGGTGCGCGAGCACAAGGGCCGGCTGGCCGGGCTCACCATGGCCTACCTCGGCGACGCCGCCAACAACATGGCGAACTCCTACCTGCTCGGCGGCGCCACCGCCGGCATGCACGTGCGGGTCTGCGGACCGGACGGGTACCTGCCCCGGCCCGACATCGTCGCCGACGCCGAGCGCGTCGCGGAGTCCACCGGCGGCTCGGTCGCGGTGACCACCGGCGTCGCCGAGGCCTGCACCGGAGCCGACGTCCTGGTCACCGACACCTGGGTGTCCATGGGCCAGGAGGACGAGAAGGCGGCGCGCGTCGAGATCTTCAAGCCCTACGCCCTGGACGAGGCCGCGCTGGCGCTCGGCGCCCCGGACGCGATAGTCCTTCACTGCCTCCCGGCGTATCGGGGCTATGAGATAGCCGCCTCGGTGATCGACGGCCCGCAGAGCGTGGTGTGGGACGAGGCGGAGAACAGGCTCCACGTGCAGAAGGCCCTACTCGCTTTCCTGTTGGAGTCCTCCTCATGAGCGAAGCCACCGTCCCGCAGACCCGCACCGCGCGCCACCAGCGGATCGCGCTGCTGTTGGAGCGGCACTCCGTCCGCTCCCAGGCGGAGCTGGGCCGGCTGCTGGGCGAGGACGGGCTGTCCGTCACCCAGGCCACGCTGTCCCGGGACCTGGACGAGCTCGGCGCGGTCCGGGTGCGCGACGGCGCCGGGAACCTGGTCTACGCGATCCCGGCCGAGGGCGGCGACCGCACGCCGGTGGCCGCGCAGTCGGAGCCGGTGTTCGAGCACCGGCTGCACCGGCTGCTGGGGGAGCTGCTGGTCAGCGCGGAGGCGTCGGCGAACCTGGTGGTCGTGCGCACGCCGCCGGGGGCCGCGCAGTTCCTGGCCAGCGCCTTCGACAAGGCGTCGATCCAGGAGCTCCTCGGCAGCATCGCCGGCGACGACACGGTGCTGCTGATCAGCCGCGAGCCGGACGGCGGCCCGGCGCTGGCCGCGAAGCTGCTGGCCGCGGCCGAGAACTGACTTTCTTCGGTACTGGCTTTCTTCGATTTCGAATTCACATAAGGGAACGGCGACGAACATGAGCAACCCGGCACCCAAGTCGCAGCTTTGGGGCTCCCGCTTCTCCGGCGGACCGTCGGAGGCGCTGGCCGCCCTGTCGGCGTCGGTGCACTTCGACTGGCGGCTGGCGCAGTACGACATGGCCGGCTCGCGGGCCCACGCGCGCGTCCTGAACCGCGCCGGCCTGCTCGGCGACGAGGACCTGGCCGCGATGCTGGCCGGGCTGGACGCGCTGGAGGCCGACGTGGTCTCCGGGGCGTTCGTGGCCACGGTCGCCGACGAGGACTGCCACACCGCGCTGGAGCGCGGCCTGATCGAGAAGCTCGGGGCCGAGCTCGGCGGGCGGCTGCGGGCCGGCCGTTCGCGCAACGACCAGATCGCCACGCTGGGCCGGATGTTCCTGCGCGACCACGCGCGGCAGATCGCTGCGTTGCTCGCCGATCTGGAGCAGGCGCTCATCTCTCAGGCTTCGGCGCACCGGGACGTGGCCATGCCCGGCCGTACGCACCTGCAGCACGCACAGCCGGTGCTGTTCGCGCACCACGTGCTGGCGCACGCGCAGGCGCTCTCCAGGGACGCCGAGCGGCTGCGGGACTGGGACAAGCGGGCCGACGTCTCGCCGTACGGCTCCGGCGCGCTGGCCGGCTCGACGCTCGGGCTGGACCCCGAGGCCGTCGCGGCGGACCTGGGCTTCTCGGCCAGCGCCGCGAACTCCATCGACGGCACCGCCTCGCGGGACGTGTTCGCCGAGTTCGCGTTCGTCACCGCGATGATCGGGATCGACGTCTCCCGGATCGCCGAGGAGATCATCCTGTGGACCACGAAGGAGTTCTCCTTCGTGACCCTGGACGACGCCTTCGCCACCGGCTCCTCGATCATGCCGCAGAAGAAGAACCCGGACATCGCCGAGCTGGCGCGGGGCAAGTCCGGCCGGCTGATCGGGAACCTGACCGGCCTGCTGGCCACGCTCAAGGCCCTGCCGCTGGCGTACAACCGGGACCTGCAGGAGGACAAGGAGCCGGTGTTCGACTCGGTCGACACGCTGGAGGTGCTGCTGCCGGCGTTCACCGGGATGATCGCGACGATGGTCGTGCACGGCGACCGGATGGCCGCGCTGGCGCCGCAGGGCTTCTCGCTGGCGACCGACGTCGCGGAGTGGCTGGTGCGGCAGGGCGTGCCGTTCCGGGTCGCGCACGAGGTCGCCGGCGGCTCGGTGCGGTACTGCGAGGAGCGCGGCCTCACGCTGGAGGAGCTGACCGACGCGCAGCTTGCTGAGATCTCCCCGCTGCTGACGCCGGACGTGAAGACGGTGCTGAGCGTCGAGGGGTCGCTGGCCTCCCGCGACGGCCGCGGCGGGACGGCGCCGAAGCGGGTCGCCGAGCAGCTGGAGGAGCTGGTCGCGGACGTCGCCGGGCAGCGGGAGTGGGCCGCGCGCTGATCGGTTGCTGATTGGTTCGCAACGATTGCGTCGCCGACAGTAGCCAGTTGGCGACGCATTCGGCATTCTGTTAGGCATGCTCGACGACAGCGACTACGAGGACTCACCCCGTGAGCCATGGTCGGAGGTGGCGCCGGGGTTGTGGATGGGCGGCCACGTCTACACGGCGGTCGACGGGATGTCGACGAAAGCCATCG
Source organism: Catenulispora rubra (assembly GCF_015356825.1). Taxonomy (GTDB): domain Bacteria; phylum Actinomycetota; class Actinomycetes; order Streptomycetales; family Catenulisporaceae; genus Catenulispora; species Catenulispora rubra. The sequence goes on from NZ_JAACYW010000138.1 coordinate 25,372, forward strand.
TCACCGACCAGTTCGATGTGGTCTACAGCCTGACGCAGAAGGTGGGCTACGGACCTGCCCCCGGAGTGGAGCACCATGTGCTGCGCCTGCCCGACGACGTGCTGACCGCTCAGCAGATCCGCGACGTCGAGGAGTTCGCGGCGTCGGCGGCCTCGGACTACGCCTCGGGGCGGCACGTGCTGGTGCGGTGTTGGGCCGGCATGAACCGCTCCGGGCTGGTGGTCGCAGAGGTACTCATACAGAGCGGCTATACGGCGGCGGACGCTATAGCGATGATCCGCAAGTACCGTTCGCCGGCCGCGCTGAACAACGAGTCCTTTGTGGCGTACCTGGAGACCGGGCTCGGACTCGCGGCCGAACTGTCGGGGCTCTGGAGCGGCTGACAGGTCCGGTTTCCGCTAAGGGGCGTGGGCGCGGCGTGATTGACTCGGCGTATGCCTGTCGTGCCGCGGTCCTTCTTCTCACGCCCTTCTGAGGACGTCGCACCGGACCTTCTGGGGTGCCTTCTGGTTCGGGACAGTACGGAGGGCCGCCGTGTCTTGCGTATTACCGAGGTCGAGGCGTACGCCGGCCCGTTGGATCCCGCTTCCCACGGCTATAGAGGGAAGACTCCGCGGACCGAAGTGATGTTCGGGCCTCCGGGGTTCCTGTACGTCTACTTCACATACGGCATGCATTACTGCATCAACTTCGTCTGTAGTCCCGATGGGGAGTGTTCGGCGGTTCTCATCCGTGCCGGGGAGATCGTCGAGGGAGCCGATCTGGCACGTACTGTGCGGGTCGGGTCTTCGGACCGCGACTTGGCACGGGGTCCGGCGCGGCTCACCAAGGCGTTGGGCCTGGGCCGCGAAGACAACGGTCGCGATTTGTGTGACGGCGGTCCCTTGACGGTCCTTGCGCGGGAATCCGCCGACTTCACCGTCGTGACCGGTCCCCGCGTCGGAGTGTCGACCGCCAAGGAGATCCCCTGGCGGTTCTGGATCGAGGGCGACAAGACGGTCAGCCCCTATAAGGAGCAGAAGCCCAAAGCGCGGTCCGCCACGTCGTCCTGAGACCTGAACCCGTTCGCACGACCGGTGTCCCATACGGCAGGCTGGACTACCACACCATCAACCCACTAGCGATGACCGCGAGGGATACCGTGACCGACATCGTCGATGACCTGAAGTGGCACGGGCTGCTGGCCCTGTCCACGGACGAGGACGCGCTGCGCAAAGCGTTCGCCGACGGGCCGGTCACCTTCTATGTGGGCTTCGACCCCACAGCGCCCTCCCTGCACTTCGGCAACCTGGTCCAGATGATCGCCGCCCGGCGCATCCAGGAGGCCGGGCACAAGCCGCTGATCCTGGTCGGCGGCTCGACCGGACTGATCGGCGACCCCAAGCCGACCTCCGAGCGCACGCTCAACAGCAAGGAGACGGTCGCGGAGTGGGTCGAGAAGATTCGCGAACAGGTCTCCCGCTTCGTCTCCTTCGAGGGCCCCAACGCCGCGCGCGTGGTGAACAACCTCGACTGGACCGCGCCGATGTCCGCGATCGACTTCCTGCGGGACATCGGTAAGCACTTCCGCGTCGGGAAGATGCTGTCCAAGGATGCGGTGAGCGCACGCCTGAACTCCGAGGCCGGCATCAGCTACACGGAGTTCAGCTACCAGATCCTTCAGGGCCTGGACTTCCTGGAGCTGTACCGGCAGTACGGATGCGTTCTGCAGACCGGTGGCAGCGACCAGTGGGGCAACATCACCGCGGGCGTCGACCTGATCCACAAGGCTGAAGGCGCCGCGGTGCATGCGCTCGCCACTCCGCTGCTCCTTAAGGCGGACGGCACGAAGTTCGGCAAGACGGAGTCCGGCACAGTGTGGCTCTCTGCAGAGCTGATGACGCCGTACGCCTTCTACCAGTTCTTCCTGAACTCCGAAGACGCAATGGTGGTCAGCTACCTGAAGGTGTTCAGCTTCCGGTCCCGCGAGGAGATCGAGGAACTGGAGCGGCTGACGACGGAGAAGCCGCAGATGCGCGCCGCACAGAAGGCGCTCGCCGAGGAGATCACGACACTGGTGCACGGAGCCGAGGCCACCGCTCAGGTGATTGCGGCCTCCAAGGCGCTGTTCGGTCAGGGCGACCTGGCCGAGCTCGACGAGCCCACCTTGCGCGCGGCGCTGGCCGAGCTGCCGGGCACGAAGGTCACCGAGCTGGTCCCGGTCGCGCAGCTGCTGGCCGACACCGGCCTGGTCGCCAGCCGCGGCGCCGGCCGCCGGACGATCAACGAGGGCGGCGCGTACGTGAACAACCGCAAGATCGAGGCCGAGGACGAAGTGCCGGCCGAGGCGGACCTGCTGTACGGCCGCTGGCTCGTGCTGCGGCGCGGCAAGCGCACCCTCGGCTCGGTCGAGGTCGGGGTCTGACCTGCCGTTGGGGCGGCCGTCCGCGCTCAAGTTGACGTGGACGGCCGCCCAGCGTACAGTTTGTAGACGTTGCCCACCAGGCAGGATCAACGCAATCGCGGGATCACTCCGGGTAACCATTCGAAGCGATTTACCTCCACGGCAAGTGCGACGCTCTGTTCCCGGGTTCCCGGAAGCAGCGAAGCGACGCAGGTGCCGTGTTGGCGTCTTCGGATGCATCAGGACCCTGACGGCGCCGATTTGGTCGGTGGCCACGGAGTCCGATACAGTCTGGGAACCGCCGAGGAACAGGACATTAAATCCCGCCCAAGGCAATCGCAACAAAGCGAAAAGCTGAAATTGCGAGTAACGCGGAGGATCTGCTAAGATCTAAAGCGAAGCAAGGCAAGAAAGACAAAAGGAAAACAGCAAGACCTGACAACGCCGGGTCGCAGCCGATCGGAACGGAAGTTCTGAGACGAGTGGTTCGGGCGTCTGTTTCTTGAGAACTCAACAGTGTGTGACGAATTGTGATGCCATGCGACCTCGGTCCTGCGCTCTTCGTGAGCGATGGTCCGAGTGTCTTGAACACATGGTTGACAGTGCCCATCCCGACCCCCGTCGGGGTGTATGCGACTGTCCGCCAGGTGACTCTTCTGACACCTCTGTCCGACCTTCTGGGTTATATTCCAACACAGTCGGTCGGCTGGTGATAATCATCAATGGAGAGTTTGATCCTGGCTCAGGACGAACGCTGGCGGCGTGCTTAACACATGCAAGTCGAACGGTGAACCGCTTTCGGGCGGGGATCAGTGGCGAACGGGTG
>NZ_JAACYW010000139.1 GCF_015356825.1 Catenulispora rubra
CCCCCGCAGCGTCTCCCCCTCCCGAGCAGTCACCAACAACGTCGTCACCGGAGACTCCCGCCACGCCACCAGACGCTCCTTGATCCGCTCCGGAGGCCCGACCAGCGAGATCTCGTCCGCGAACGCGCTCGGCACGGCCATCACCGCCTCGTCGCGTTTGCCATCAAGGAAGAGTTCCTGGATGCGGTCGGCTTCGGCTTCGTAGCCCATGCGGACCATCAGGTTCTTGTGGAAGTTCGCGCCCTTGGCGCCCATGCCGCCGATGTAGAAGGCCAGGGCGCCCTTGATGGGCCACAGGGCCTGTTCGATGTCTTCGGGGGCGGGGCCGGTGAAGGCGAGGTGGACCATGGCGGTGATCTCGAAGCCGGGCTTGGCGGCGGCGATCTGGTCGGCGTAGACCTCGGGGCGTTCCGGGACGTAGTACAGGGGGAGCCAGCCGTCGGCGATCTCGGCGGTCAGGGCGACGTTCTTGGGGCCCTCAGCGCCAAGGAAGAGGGGGAGGTCCTTGCGCAGGGGGCGCAGGTTGGTGCGCAGGGGCTTGCCCAGGCCCATCGAGTCCGGGCCCTGATACGGCAGGGGGTAGTACTCGCCGTCGTTGGTGACCGTCTCGCGGCGCAGGACCTTGCGGATCACCTCGACGTACTCGCGGGTGCGCGCCAGCGGCTTCGGGTACGGCCGGCCGTACCAGCCCTCGACCACCTGCGGCCCGCTCAGCCCCAGCCCCAGGATCACGCGGCCGCCGGAGAGGTGGTCCAGCGTGATGGCGTGCATGGCCGTGGCGGTGGGCGTGCGCGCCGCCATCTGCGCGATGCCGGTGCCCAGGCGGATGCGGCTGGTGCTGGCCGCCAGGTACGCCAGGGGCGTGAACACGTCGGAGCCCCACGACTCCGCGGTCCAGACCGAGTCGTAGCCGAGGTCCTCGGCCTCACGCGCCAGGCCGACCCAGTCGTACGAGGGCGGGGTGGAGGCCCAGTAGCCGAGCTGGAGGCCGAGCTTGAGGTCCGCGGTCATGGAGGCTCCTCGCCGGGGTCTGGGACGGAACTAGAACACGTTACAGTAATGGGACGGCAGAGCGCAGCCTACGTGTGGTCGCGACTGCTCGCCAGAGGTGAGATTTCGTCGTAGGTGAAGGCGGACGGAGCGCTGCCTTCGTAGACGCTTCGGATCAAGGCGTCCTGCGGGAGGACCCAGCCGGACTCGCGGAAGATCTGCTTCACCACATCGCGAAGCTCCACAGCAGAACCCTGCGGTAGCGGGGCAGCTCGGTGTCGTCCACGGCTTGCAGTTGGTCGGCGTCCAGGAGAGTCAGCACCACTTCGGCCTCGCCGCCGGGGTCCGCGAACGGGGAGTTGGCAACGTAGCCGTTCCGCGCGACGTGTGCTGAGACGCCGACACCGAGCCGTGATACGCGCAGCGTCGTCATCGGGACGACTACGGGAAGGCCGAGCCGGCTCAGCTTGTAGCGCAGCTGGCCGGGCGTGGCGTTGGAACCGATCGCGATCACCGGATGACGTTTGCCGTTCGACGGCCCGCCGGCCTCGTCGAGCGCCTCGTCCAGAGTCGCGCCGCCGTCGACGAGCCAGCTACCCATGTGCTGCTGCTCTGCCGACGCCATCGCAAACAACTGCGATCCGCTGAGCAACGCGGGCCCGTCGACCGTCCGACCGGGATAGCTCAACGGGTCGAGGGCCGGGATGCCGTCCATCCCGGCCCTCGACAAGCTCACCAATTCCGCCCCCGCGCGTTCGCCACCATCACCGCGAACGGCGGGATGAACGCCGCCACGACGCTCATCGCGATCGCCAGGCCCGGCGAGAACAGCCGGACGACGGTCCAGGCGAGGATGACGAGCACCAGGCAGGTGCCCATCATGATCAGGTAGACCTGCTCCCGGGTCCGCTGCGACAGCGGCGAAGGGTCCTCCGGCCGGTCCTCGGGCTCCTCGACGGGGTGGTACGGCGGAATGTCGCGCCCGGGCTGCCAATGCGGGCCCTGACGGATGTGGCGGACCACGACCAGCGCGTCGACCAGGGCGGCGAGGCCGACGACGGCGCAGAAGACGACGAAGCCGACGGCGTGCTGGGTGAGGAAGAAGACCACCCCGCCGATCGCACTGGCCAGCCCGATCAGAGCCATGGTCAGCCGCATGCGCAAGGGACTGCGCGCGTGCATGGGCTCGTCGCCGCTGCGGATCCGGTGCGGATCGAACCTGGTCATCGCGATGCTTCGCTCCTCTCTTCCAGAGTAATGCCCGGTGGGGAGGCTCGGATATCACCGACACACCTGGCCGCCGCGGTCGTTCGCCACAACCATCACCACATCAGCCACGCCGAGCCGCGCCCTACCGCTGCACCAGCCACGCCGAGCCGCAGCTCGCACACACCTCGCCGCCGCACCCGCCTGCCCGCCTGCCCGCCGCGAGCATCATCACATCAGCCATGCCAACCCGCACCGCCGTGCCAGCCGCGCCGAACCGCTACTCCAAGCCGAGAACCAGGCACCGCCGTGCCAGCCGGCCACCCTGCCCGACTCCCCCGAGCACCGCCGCACCAGCCATCAGCGCCGAGCCGCAGCAGCCCAGCCCAAGCCCCCACCACGCCAAAGGCGGCCCGCAGCGCTCCGCCGCAGACCGCCCCAGCTACCAGAGCCCAACCACCAGCCCTACAACCCCTACATAGCCGCCTGCATAGCCCGCAGCTCCTTCTTCAACTCCCCGATCTCGTCCCGGAACCGAGCCGCCAGCTCGAACTGCAACTCCGCCGCAGCCGCGTGCATCTGCTGCGACAGGTCCTCGATCAGCCCCAGCAGCTCCTCCGCCGGCTTCCCGGCCACGTCCAGCGACCGCATCGTCCCCCTCGACGCGACGCCCGGCACCGGCGCCTTGCCGCGCGACTGCTGCCGTCCCGAGCCGCCGAGCAGCTCGGCGGTGTCGGCGTCCTCGCGCTGCAGCAGGTCGGTGATGTCCGCGATGCGCTTGCGCAGCGGCTGCGGGTCGACGCCGTGGGCCTCGTTGTACGCGATCTGCTTGTCGCGGCGGCGGTTGGTCTCGTCGATCGCCAGCCGCATCGACGGGGTGATGGTGTCCGCGTACATGTGGACCTCGCCGGAGACGTTGCGCGCCGCGCGGCCGATGGTCTGGATCAGGGAGCGCCCGCTGCGCAGGAAGCCTTCCTTGTCCGCGTCGAGGATCGCCACCAGGGAGACCTCGGGCAGGTCCAGGCCCTCGCGCAGCAGGTTGATGCCGACCAGGACGTCGTACTCGCCCAGGCGCAGCTCGCGCAGGAGCTCCACGCGGCGCAGCGTGTCCACCTCGGAGTGCAGGTAGCGGGTGCGGACGCCGCGTTCCAGGAGGTAGTCCGTCAGGTCCTCGGACATCTTCTTCGTCAGCGTCGTGACCAGCGAGCGCTCGTCGCGGGCGGCACGCGCCTGGACCTCGGCGACCAGGTCGTCGATCTGGCCGTGCGTCGGCTTGAGCACGACCTGCGGGTCGACCAGGCCGGTGGGCCGGATGATCTGCTCGACCGGGGTCTTCGAGGGTTCGTCGGCCTGCTTGGCCAGCTCGTACGGGCCCGGCGTCGCCGACAGGTACACCGTCTGCCCGACCCGCTCCTCGAACTCCTCCCAGCGCAGCGGGCGGTTGTCGATCGCCGAGGGCAGCCGGAAGCCGTGCTCGACCAGCGTGCGCTTGCGGGAGGCGTCGCCCTCGTGCATCGCGCCGATCTGCGGCACGGTGACGTGCGACTCGTCGATGACCAGCAGGAAGTCCTCGGGGAAGAAGTCGATCAGGGTGGACGGCGCGGAGCCGGCCTCGCGGCCGTCGATGTGCCGGGAGTAGTTCTCGATGCCGGAGGTGAAGCCGACCTGCCGCATCATCTCCAGGTCGTAGGTGGTGCGCATGCGCAGCCGCTGCGCCTCCAGCAGCTTGCCCTGCTTCTCCAGCTCGGCCAGCCGGTCGGCGAGTTCGATCTCGATGTTGCCCAGCGCGCGCTCCATCCGGTCCGAGCCGGCGACGTAGTGCGTGGCCGGGAAGACCCGCAGCTCCTCGTCGACGGTCAGGATCTCGCCGGTGACCGGGTGCAGCGTCATCAGCCGCTCGACCTCGTCGCCGAACATCTCGATCCGGACCGGGTGCTCCTCGTAGACCGGGAAGATCTCGACGGTGTCGCCGCGCACCCGGAACGTGCCGCGCGTGAAGGCCAAGTCGTTGCGCGTGTACTGCATGTCCACGAAGCGGCGCAGCATCTTGTCGCGGTCGTGCTCCTCGCCGACCCGCAGCCGCACCGAGGCCTTCAGGTACTCCTCCGGCGTGCCCAGGCCGTAGATGCAGGACACGGTCGAGACCACGACCACGTCGCGCCGGGTCAGCAGCGAGTTGGTGGTGGAGTGCCGCAGCCGCTCGACCTCCTCGTTGATCGAGGAGTCCTTCTCGATGTAGGTGTCGGTCTGCGGGACGTACGCCTCGGGCTGGTAGTAGTCGTAGTAGGAGACGAAGTACTCGACCGCATTGTTCGGCAGCAGTTCCCGGAACTCGTTCGCCAGCTGCGCGGCCAGCGTCTTGTTCGGCGCCATGACCAGGGTCGGGCGCTGGACCTTCTCGATCAGCCACGCGGTGGTGGCCGACTTGCCGGTACCGGTGGCGCCCAGCAGCACCACGTCCTTCTCCCCGGCCGCGATCCGCCGGGCCAGCTCGGCGATGGCCGCCGGCTGGTCGCCGGCGGGCTGGTAGTCGCTGACGACCTCGATCGGCGCGACGGTGCGGGTGAGTTCGGACAGAGGGCGCATGGTCTAGAGATTACGCGGCGCCTCTGACAAGCGCTGACAAGCGCCGACAAGCGCGGGAACGCCGCGGAGCGGTGCTCAGCGAGAATCGCCTCATGTCACACGCGCCACTCCTGATCCTGGTTCACAGCCCGTTGGTGGGCCCCGCGACCTGGCAGCCGGTCGCGGATCTGCTGCGGGGTCGGTACGAGGTACATGTGCCGAGCCTGCACGGCATCGCCGCCAGCCCCGGACCCTACGCGCGCCGCTTCGCCGAAGCAGTCGCTCGCGACGCACACCACGACGAGATCGTCCTCGTCGGCCACAGCGGCGCCGGCGCCTACCTCCCAGCCGTCGCCGACGCCCTCAGCGGCCGAGTAAAAGCCGCCGCCTTCATCGACGCCCAACTCCCCCGCCCCGGCCTGAGCGACTTCGACGCCTCCCCACCCGACTTCCGCGAAGCCCTGACCGCGATGGCCCACGACGGCATGCTCCCGCCCTGGAACCAGTGGTTCCCACCGGAGCTCATGACAGAGCTGATTCCGCATACGGAGCAACGAAAAGCCTTCCTGGACGAGCTCCACCCGATCGCCCTCGCCTACTTCGAAGAGCCGGCCCCACACACGGTGACCTGGCCCGAAGCCACCCGGTGCGCATACCTCCAACTCAGCGAGGGCTACCAGGAGCAGGCCGACCGCGCCGAAGCCCTCGGCTGGCCCACGACCCGCCTGGACGCCGACCACCTCGCCGTCGTCACCCGCCCCGAACCGGTCGCCGCATTCTTGTCAGAGTTCGTGGAGACGCTTGCCAAGCGCTAATCCTTGTTCAATACTGCGCACTAGCGCGCGCCAGCGGTCTAGACCACGCACCTTTCGCTCAAAACCATGCACCGCTCCCCCTAGTGAACCGGGCAGGTCCATGCGATCCCTCCGCATCCTCCCGGCGGCTGCCCTCATAGCCGCCGTCGTCCCCGTCTCCGTCGCTGCGGCTCCGCAGGCAGCGCACGCCGCCTCCGGTCCACCGCAGACGGTCCCCGCCGTCCGCACCTGGTCAGCGGGCTCCGGCTCCTACACCTGGAGCTCAGCGAGCCGCGTCGTCATCGACCCCGCCTACGCCGCGCAGCTCCAAGGCGACGCCACCACCTTCGCCACCGACCTGTCCGCCCTGGAAGGCCGCACCGTCGGCGTCGCACAGGGCACCGCGGGCCCCGGCGACATCGCCCTGACCCTCGGCGGCAGCCAGCCCTCCGAGGGCTACACCATGACCGTCGGCACCAGCATCTCGATCCAGGGCAGCACCACCACCGGCGAGTTCTGGGGCACCCGCAGCGTCCTGCAGCTCCTGCACCAAAGCGCGACGATCGCGGCCGGCATCGCGACCGACTCCCCCGACAAGTCCGAGCGCGGACTGATGCTGGACACCGGCCGCCGCTTCTTCGACGTGGCGTTCGTGGAGAACCAGATCCGCGAGATGTCCTACCTCAAGATGAACTACCTGCACCTGCATCTGTCGGACACCTATGGCTTCCGGCTGGAGAGCACCACGCACCCGGAGATCACCTCCGCGCAGCACTACTCCAAGCAGGACATCGCCACCATCATCGCGCTGGCGAACCAGTACCACGTGACCGTGGTCCCGGAGATCGACATGCCGGGCCACATGGACGCGATCCTGTCCGCCGAGCTGGGCATCGGCCACGACTACCGGCTCAAGGACAGCAGCGGCAACGCCAGCAGCAGCTTCATCGACCTGACCATCCCCGGTGCCCGGCAGCTGATCAGTGACCTGATCACCGAGTACGAGCCCTTGTTCACCAACAGCTCGTACTGGCACCTCGGGGCCGACGAGTACGTCACCAACTACAGCTCCTACCCGCAGCTGCTCACCTACGCCCAACAGAACTACGGCGCGAACGCCACCGCCAAGGACACCTACTACGGCTTCGTGAACTGGGCCGACGGCATCGTCCGGGCCGGCGGCAAGACGATGCGGATGTGGAACGACGGCCTGAAGTCCGGCGACGGCACGATCACCGTCAACCCGGACATCATCGTGGAGTACTGGTACGACTACGGGCTCACCCCGCAGCAGCTCATCGACGCCGGCCACACGGTCGCGAACGAGTCCTGGACCCCGACGTACTACGTCTACGGCGGCGCGAAGCCCGACACCACGTGGATGTACGAGTCCTGGAACCCCGACCTGTTCCAGGGGTCGAACACCATCAACGACAGCACCAAGGACCTCGGATCCCTGATCCACGTCTGGTGCGACAACCCGGGCGCCGAGACCGAGGACCAGACCGCCGACGGCATCAAGTACCCGATGCGCGACCTCGCGCAGATGACGTGGAACTCCCCCAAGCTGGTCTCGACCTACGCCGCCTTCGTCCCGATCATGGACGCCGTCGGCCGCAACCCGCTCTACCCGAAGCCCTCCATCGCCGGCGACCTGGCGCAGGGCAAGCCGACCACCGCCTCCAGCATCGAGACGGCGAACTTCCCCGCGTCCGACGCCACCGACGCGGACCTGAGCACCCGCTGGTCCAGCCAGTACGTCGACCCGACGTGGCTCCAGGTGGACCTGGGCTCGGTGCAGACCGTGAACCGCGTGGTGCTGGCCTGGGAGGCCGCGTACGGCAAGAACTACCAGATCCAGCTGTCCAACGACGGCACGACCTGGACTACTGTCGCCACCCGCACCAACGGCACCGGCGGCACGGAAACCCTCACGTTCCCGAACGCCACCGGCCGCTACATCCGCATGGACGGCACAGCGCGCGGCACGCAGTGGGGCTACTCGCTATGGGAGTTCGAGGTCTTCGACGACGCGGCCTCATCGTTGAACGGCACGCACACGATCACCACCGGCGGCCAGGCCCTGGACGACCCCGGATCCTCCACCGCGACCGGCACCCAGCTCATCACCTGGGTCCTGCACAACAGCAGCAACCAGCAATGGACCTTCGCCCAGCAGCCCGACGGCTCCTACCAGCTAACCAACGGCGCGTCCGGGCTGTGCCTGGACGTGACCGGCAGCTCCACGGCGGCCGGCGCGGCCGTGATCCAGTGGACCTGCACCGGGAACGCGAATCAGCACTGGAACGTCAAGGCACTGACCGGCGGCGGCTACACGATCGCCTCGGTGACCAGCGGTCTGCTGCTGACCACCGCCTCGACGGCGAACAACGCGCTGGTGACGCAGCAGAGCGACAGCGGCAGCGCGTTGCAGCACTGGTCGATCAACTAGCAGCAGCTCAGAGGTCGAAGGCGTAGCGGTTCAGCGTCCGTCCGGGGATCGAGCCCGACGGCACGACACCCACCCGGACAAAGCCCATCGCCTCGTAGAACGGCTCGGCGTTGGGGTCCGCATCAAGAACTACGGTGCGGACCCCGGCGCCGCGCGCGAGTTCGAGCATGTGCTGGAGCAACCGGCGTCCCACGCCCTTGCCGATGGTGTCCGGATCGACGAACAGGCTCCCGAGCTCAGCCTCCGGCGGCTCCCCTTCCAGTGTCGCCACGGCCACGACCCGGCCGGCGGCCTCGGCGACCGTCATGCGTGCGGGGACCACCTCGTCGGCGTGGATCGTGAGCTCCGCCCGGCACCTCTCCATGAACTCCTCGCTGTAGCCCCAATGGGCCTTGGAGCGCATGACGAGCTCGGTGAGCACCTCGGCCTCAGCGGGCCGGGCCGGTCGCACAGTCACATCCGAAAGCATTCCTCAGACCTTACCGAACGCACTGTGTTTTTCTCCGCGCGGCCTTGGATTCTGCTCGGAAAAGCTCGACTCGCACCCGCCGGTGAGAGATAACTCTCGGGCAATCCCCACCCCTCGGAAGGAGTACCTGTGAGACTCCGCAAAACCCTCCTGGCGTCCCTCGCCGCCGGCGCGTTGGCCGGCGTCGGCGCGCTGACGTCGGGCAGCGCCTCGGCCACGCCGCCGAACGCCACGTACACCGTTACCATCGGCTCAAACGGCAGCTTCTCCGCGCAGTCCGACTCCCCGGCCGGGGCGTTCGTCGACCGCGACGGCACGTTCTACTTCCAGGAGTCCTACTCGGGCTACGGGTCGACCGACGGCCGGGTCTGGCAGTTCTACTCCGGCAGCGACTTCGACAACGCCGGCCTGAACTCGACGATCAGCAACTCGGTCAACCCGGCCAACTCCCAGGACGCGAACAACAACACCACCTGGCGCTGCGACAACAGCCCGACCGGTCTGTCCTCGACCAGCGCCGGGTCCGGCTCGGGCTACACCCAGCCGAACTTCTGCGACCTGATCGGCATGTGGGTGGACCCCGACACCGGCAACTGGGTCGGCCTGGTGCACAACGAGTTCACGCCCCAGCCCTTCGGTGACGGCCTCCACTACGACGCCATCGACTACGCCGTGTCCACCGACCGGGGCCTGACCTGGAAGATCACGGGCCACGCGATCACCTCGCCGTACAGCACGACCCGTAACGACACGACGGCGTTCCCGAACCAGACGTACTACTACGGCGACGGCGACCAGCGGCTGTACGTGGACACCGCGTCAGGGTACTTCTACGTCTACTACGGCTCCCGCGTCGTCCCCAAGGGCGGCGTCGGCGGCAGCACCGGCGGCCTGGCGCACGTCGCACGCGCCCCGATCAGCGGCAAGATGGCGACCGGGACCTGGCAGAAGTGGTACAACGGCAGCTGGTCGCAGCCCGGCGTCGGCGGCCTGGAGAGCAACATGGAGCCGGTCGGCTCCGGCAACCCGAACGGCTACACCGCGCCGGCCAACGACTACGACCCGGCAAACACCGGGACCGTGGACCAGCAGGTGTCGGCCGGCCAGCTGCCCTCGAAGTCGCCGCTGTTCATCATGAACATCACCTACGACGCCTACCTGGGCCTGTACCTCGGCACGCCGGAGGTCGTCTCCGGGACCCAGCCGCAGCAGTACTACGTCACCGACGACCTGTCGACGCAGAAGTGGTACTACGTCGGCGACTCAGGGTCCTCCTACACGCAGGGGTCCTGGTACCGGTGGTTCGCCGACAGCGGCGACAAGTGGAACCCGACCATCGTCGGCAAGTCGTTCCGCGCGTACTGCTCGGTGGCCTGCGTGAACAACGCCGGCTCGCTGTACACCAACGAGACGATCGGCTCCACCGCTCCGGCGCAGCCACCGGTGGACACCACCAAGTCCTACACGATCGGCACGTCCGCGGGCCGCGTGCTGGCGCAGGTCGCGAACAGCTCGGCGACCACCTCGGACGCCGCCGCGTCCGGTTCGGCGCTGGAGGCGTGGCAGTTCACCGCCAACGGCGACGGCTCCTACCGCATCACCAACGCCTCGACCGGCCAGGCCCTCGGCGTCGACTCCTCGACGACCTCCAGCCGGGCTTGGGGCACCGCTCCGACCGCGACGACGCTGTCCGGCGGGACCGGCAGCGTGGGACAGCAGTGGTGGATCGTGCCGGCGACCGGCGCCGGCGGCAGCTACAAGCTGGTCAACAGGTACAGCGGCCTGGTGCTGGCGCTGTCGTCGAACACCTCGCGGCTCGCCGAGACCACACCGACGCGCGCCTGGAACGACACCTCGGGCAGCAGCGTCGGCGGCGGACGGACCGCGGCGGAGCAGACGCTGGCGTTCACGGCGGTGACGTCGTCGGGCGCCGAGACGGTGACGGTCGCGAACCCGGGGACGCAGACCACGACCGTGAACACCGCGGCCTCGCTGCAGATCACCGCCTCGGACAGCAAGAACAACACCCTGACGTACTCCGCCACGGGACTGCCCGCCGGGCTGTCGATCAGCTCCTCCGGATTGGTCTCCGGCACGGCGACCACCGCCGGTTCGTCGAGCGTGACGGTGACCGCCTCGTCGGGGACCGCGAGCGGCTCGACGACGTTCACCTGGACCGTCGGGTCGGCGCCGGTCAGCCTGAACGGGACGCACACGCTGGCCGCGTCGGGCCAGGCGCTGGACGATCCGAACCACTCCACGACCGCCGGGACGCAGCTGATCACGTGGTCGCCGAACGGCGGGTCGAACCAGAAGTGGGTGTTCACGCAGCAGTCGGACGGCTCGTACCAGATCCAGAACCAGCAGTCGCAGCTGTGCATGGACGACAACGGCGGGTTCACGACGCCGGGGACGTCGGTGATCCAGTGGACCTGCACCGGCAACAGCAACCAGCACTGGACGGCGACGAAGCTGGCCGGCGGCGCGTACACGTTGACGAACGTGAACAGCGGGCTGCTGGTGACGACGGCTTCGACGTCGAACGGGGCGCTGGTCACGCAGCAGACCAACACCGGGTCGGCGCTCCAGCAGTGGACGATCAACTAGCAACGACGTAGCAAAGCGTGCCAGGCGCCCGGATCAATGACGATCCGGGCGCCTGCACTTTTCTCCGCGCCGACTTGGATTCTGCTTGAGAATGCTCGACTCGTTGCTCGATCTTGCGAGATAACCATGTGGTACCACCGGATGAACGTTCAGAGCTGAACGGAGTACCTGTGCGACACCCGCGCAAATCCCTCGCCGTGACGACCGCTGTCGCAGCGGTCGCGGCCATGGCGTTGCTGCCTTCGGGCCAAGCGTCGGCGGCCTCGGCGGCGTCCGGCGCCAAGCCCACGTACCAGATCTCGATCGGTGCCGTGAACGGCTTCGCGTACCCGGACGACACCCCGGCCTCGGCCTACCTCGACGCCGACGGCTCGTTCCACTTCCAGGAGTCGTACTCGCTGTACGCCAAGACCGACCCGCGCTCGTGGGAGTTCTACAGCGGCACGAACTTCGACGACGCGACGCTGGACACCGGCCTGAGCAACGCGGTGAACCCGGCCGACGCCCAGGACTCGAACAAGGACACCACCTGGCGCTGCAACAACAGCCCGACCGGCCTTGAGTCGACGTACATGAACAACGGCACCGGCTACTACTCGCAGCGCAACTACTGCGACCTGTCCGGCACCTGGGTCGACCCGGACACCGGCGACTGGTACGGCCTGGTGCACAACGAGTTCACCCCGCAGCCCTTCGGCGACGGCCTGCACTACGACGCCATCGACTACGCGGTCTCGCACGACCACGGCAAGACCTGGTCGATCCTCGGGCACGCGATCACCTCGCCGTACAGCACCACCCGCAACGACACCAAGGCCTTCCCGAACCAGACGTACGACTACGGCGACGGCGACCAGCGCCTGTTCGTGGACCCGGCGTCCGGCTACTTCTACGTGTTCTACGGCTCCCGCATCGTGAACAAGCCGGGTACCGGAGGCAAGCAGAACGGCGGCCTGGCGCACGTCGCGCGCGCCCCGATCAGCGGCAAGATGGCCGCCGGGACCTGGCAGAAGTGGTACGACGGCAACTGGTCGCAGCCCGGCGTCGGCGGCCTGGAGAGCAACATGGAGCCGGTGGACGCCGCGAACCCGACCGGCTACACCGACCCGGCGCACGACTACAACCCGGCCACCACCGGCACTGCCGACCAGCAGATGGCCGCGGGCAAGCTGCCGACGAAGTCGCCGCTGTTCATCATGAACATCACCTACGACGCCTACCTGGGCCTCTACATCGGCGAGCCGGAGACGGTCGGCCAGACCGGCAAGGAACCGCAGCAGTTCTACGCCACCGACAACCTGGCCACCCAGAAGTGGCGCCTGATCGGCGACTCGGGCAGCTACGTGTCCGGGTCCTGGTACCGGTGGTTCGCGGACACCGCGAACCAGTGGAGCCCGACGATCGTCGGCAAGACGTTCCGCTCCTACTGCTCGATCGCCTGCGCGACCTCGGACGGGGAGTACGCGGACGTCACGATCGGCAGCTCGGCCCCGGCGCGGCCGGTGGTGCCGCAGGGTCAGAACGTGGTCATCAACAGCGGGAACGGCCGGGTGCTGGCGCAGGCCGCCGGCAGCTCGCGGGTGACCTCGCTGGACGCGTACTACGGCTGGGCGCAGGCGGCGTGGTCCATCGCGCCGACCGGCGACGGGTCCTACACCGTCGTGAACGCCGCGACCGGGGACGCGCTGGGCGTGGATTCCTCGAAGACCGCGGCGCGCGCCTGGGGCACGGCTCCGTCGGCGACGCCGATCGGCGCGTCCGGCCCGAGCGTGGGCCAGGAGTGGTTCGCCGTGCCGAACGCCGGCTCGCCGGGCTCGTTCCGGCTGGTGAACCGGGACAGCGGCCTGGCGCTGGGGATGGCGTGGGACTCCTCGCGCTCGGCGGAGACCACGCCGGTGCGGACGTGGACGGACACGTCCGGCAGCACGGTCGGCGGCGGGCGTCAGCCCTCGGAGCAGACGCTGACGTTCACGCCGGCGCATCCGGGGCAGGGCCCTGAGGTCGTGCACGTGGCGACGCCGGGGAACCAGAGCGGCGTGGTCGGGACCGCGACGAGCGTGCAGGTCAACGGCAGCGATTCCAAGGGCCGGCAGCTGCGCTACTCGGCGACCGGGCTGCCCGCGGGCCTGACCATCGACGCGCGCAGCGGCCTGGTCAGCGGCACGCCGACCGAACCGGGGACGTCCCCGGTCACGGTGACCGCCTCCTCCGGGCACGCCTCGGCGAGCACCACGTTCACCTACGCGGTGAGCCCGAAGCCGGTGGACCTGTCCGGCGTGCACGCCCTGGCGAATTCGGGACAGGCGCTGGAGACGCCGAACGGTTCGAAGAACGGCGGCGACCAGCTGGTGACCGGCGCCGCTTCGCGCGCCACGAACCAGTGGACGTTCGCGCGTCAGACGGACGGCAGCTACACGCTGACGAACGGCGACTCGGGCATGTGCGCCGACGACAACGGCGGCAACACGGCGCCGGGGACCGCGGTGATCCAGTGGTCGTGCTCCGGGGCGGTGAATCAGCGCTGGACGGCGACACAGCTGCCGTCGGGGTTGTGGACGTTGAAGAACAACCACACCGGACTGCTGCTGACCACGGCTTCGACGGCCGCCGGTGCGCTGGTGACGCAGGAGACGGACACCGGCTCCGCGCTCCAGCAGTGGACGCTGAGCTAGTCGACAGCGGCTCAGAGCCGGGGCCGCCGCGGGGACATCCTCGCGGTGGCCTCGGTTTTTCGGCTCGTTCGTAGCTCGGGTGGGAACACCGGGTGGTAAACACCGGGTGGGAACACCGGGTGGTAAACACCGGGTGGGAACACCGGGCAAAGTCGGATGACCTCAGCCGGTGCGGCCGCGAGACTGGCGCGATGACTGGTTCCGCATTGCCTCATGTGCTCCGACCGCGTGCTCTGAGGCCCGGAGATCTCGTCGTCATCGCGGCGTTGTCCGGGCCGCTGCCAGCCGAGTATGAGCCCAATGTCGAGCGGACGGTGGTCGTGCTCGAACGGATGGGGTTCCGAGTGCGCCGGGCTCCGCTGCTGGAAGCGGGGCGGGGCCGTTGGTGGAGCGCCGCTGCTCCGGCGGAGATCGCCGGGGAGCTCAATGGTCTGCTGCGGGATCCCGAGGTGCGTGCGATCGTCGCCAGTGACGGCGGCCAGACGGTGTTCGGCTACCTCGACCTGATCGACGTCGAGGCGATCAAGGCCGACCCCAAGCCGATCCTCGGCTACAGCGACATCTCGCTGCTGCACTTGGTGCTGTATGCGCGTACCGGGTTGGTCGGGTTCCACGCCGATATGGCCGTGCCGGGCTTCGGCGGGCACTGGCAGTCCGCGACCGCAGCCAGGCAAGCCGAGTTGGAGAAACTCTACTTCGCGCTGCTGACCGGTGACGAGGCGATCGGTGCGCTGCCTGCGAGTGCTGCGTGGGAGTGCTGGCGTGCCGGTCGGGCCGGTCGAGTCGAGGGCCCGTTGATCGGCGGTGTGATCAACCGCATCGCGCTGGTGCAGGCGACGTCGTTCGGGCTGCCGCTCGAAGCGTTCGACGGTGCCGTGCTGTTCTGGGAGGAGTTGGGCGGTCAGGCCGCGTACGTGTGGAGCTACCTCCAGGTGCTGCGGCACGCGGGCATCCTCGACCGGATCGCCGGCATGGTCGTCGGCGTTCCGCGCGACATCGCAGGGTTGGAGCCCGGTGCGTCGCCGACGCTGCGCGAGATCGTGCTCGACGTCCTCGGCGACCGGGACATCCCGGTCCTGGGCAACGTCGAGGTCGGGCACGCCGGGCCGAATCTGCCGATGCCGCTCGGGGTCCGGGTCGGGCTCGACGCGGAGCAGCGGACACTGTCGCTGCTCGAACCGGCCGTAGAACGCGCCGCAGGACCAGCCTCCTGACAGACATGCCGAAGCCCTGGACCGGAGGGGATCGGTCCAGGGCTTCGGTTTACTCGCGGAGTGCGCCTATACGGCAGCCACAGCGACAGGGCGCTCCGCGGGCTCCAGGGCGAGGTCCAGGACCTCGCGCACGTCGCCGACCAGGTGCACGGTCAGCTTGTCCAGCACCTCGTCCGGGACGTCGTCCAGGTCGGGGCCGTTGCGCTTGGGCAGCAGCACGGTCGTCGCACCGGCCTGGTGCGCGGCCAGCAGCTTCTGCTTCACGCCGCCGATCGGCAGGACCCGGCCGGTCAGGGACACCTCACCGGTCATCGCCACGTCCTTGCGGACCAGGCGCCCGCTCAGGAGCGAGGCCAGGGCCGTGGTCATCGTGACGCCGGCGCTCGGGCCGTCCTTGGGCTGGGCCCCGGCCGGCACGTGGACGTGCACCGCGCGCTTGCTGAGGTCCGCCACCGGCAGCTCCAGCTCGGCGCCGTGCGAGCGCAGGTAGCTCAGCGCGATCTGCGCCGACTCCTTCATCACGTCGCCCAGCTGGCCGGTCAGAGTCACGCCGGTGCCGCCGGTCTCCGGGTCGGACAGGGAGGCCTCGACGAAGAGCACCTCGCCGCCGGCGCCGGTCACCGCCAGGCCGGTCGCCACGCCCGGCACGGCCAGGCGGTCGGCGGTCTCCGGGGTGTGGCGGGGACGGCCCAGGTAGTCCTTCAGGTTCTCGACCGTGATGACGAGCTTGGTCTTCGAACCTCCGGGAGCTGTTTCGGGAGTCACCTCGACGTCAGCCGCGTCCGTGTTCGCAACAGGTGCGTCGTCGGATGCGACTTCAGTGTCCTGATCCAGAACCGTCGCCGGGCCTGGTTCTCCAATCAAGCTCAGCGCCGCGGCTTCAGAATCCGCCAGAGCCGTCTTCGCGGCGACCTTGCGCAGCACCCGGGAGATGGCGCGCTCCAAGTCACGCACACCGGCCTCCCGCGTGTACTGCTGAGCCAGCAGCCGCAGCGCCTCGTCGTCGAACGCCACCTCGTCGGTGGACAGCCCGGCGCGGTCGATCTGGCGCGGCAGCAGGTGGTCGCGGGCGATCAGGACCTTCTCGTCCTCGGTGTAGCCGTCGAGCCGCACCAGCTCCATGCGGTCCAGCAGCGGGCCCGGGATGGACTCCAGGACGTTGGCCGTGGCCAGGAACACCACGTCCGACAGGTCGAGCTCGACCTCCAGGTAGTGGTCGCGGAACGTGTGGTTCTGCGCCGGGTCCAGGACCTCCAGCAGAGCCGCCGTCGGGTCGCCGCGGTAATCGGCGCCGACCTTGTCGATCTCGTCCAGCAGGACGACCGGGTTCATCGTTCCAGCGTCCTTGATGGCGCGGACGATCCGGCCCGGCAGCGCGCCGACGTACGTACGCCGGTGACCGCGGATCTCGGCCTCGTCCCGCACACCGCCGAGGGCGACGCGGACGAACTTGCGGCCCATGGCGCGCGCCACGGACTCACCGAGGCTCGTCTTGCCGACGCCGGGCGGGCCGACCAGGGCCAGCACCGCGCCGGAGCGACGTCCGCCGACCAGCTCCAGACCCTTGTCCTGCCGCTTCTTGCGCACGGCCAGGTACTCGACGATCCGCTCCTTGACGTCGTCCAGACCCGCGTGGTCGGCGTCCAACACGGCACGCGCGCCGGCGATGTCGTAGGAGTCCTCGGAGCGCTCGCTCCACGGGATCTCCAGGACGGTGTCCAGCCAGGTACGGATCCAGCCGGCCTCGGGGTTCTGGTCCCCGGAGCGCTCCAGCTTGTCCACTTCCTTCAGCGCCGCCTCGCGGACCTTGTCGGGAAGGTCAGCGGCCTCGACGCGGGACCGGTAGTCCTCCTCTTCGGAGGCCTCCTTGCCGTCGAGCTCAGCCAGTTCCTTACGGATCGCAGAGAGCTGGCGGCGCAGCAGAAACTCGCGCTGCTGCTTCTCCATCCCGTCCTCGACGTCCTTGCGGATGGTCTCGCTGACGTCCAGCTCCACCAGGTGCTCGCGGCCCCAGGTCAGCAGCTTCTCCAGCCGCTCGTCGACGCTCAGCGTCTCCAGCAGCTCGACTTTCTGCACGGCCTTCAGGTACGGCGCGTAGCCGGCGGAGTCGGCCAGCTGCGACGGGTCGGAGATCTGCTGCACCATGTCGACGACCTGGAAGGCCTCGCGGTGCTGCAGGATCTCGATGGCCAGGTCCTTGTACTCCTTGGCCAGCTCGCGGGTCTTCGAGGTGATCGAAGGCTCCTCGAGCACGATCGCCTCGACCCACAGGGCCGCGCCCGGACCGGTGGTCCCGACGCCGATGGTGGCCCGGTGCGTCCCGCGCACCACGGCGACCATGCGCCCGGAGCCGGCCATCCGGCCGGTCTGCTCGATGATGGCGACTACGCCGGACTTGGCGTAGTTGCCGTCCAGCCGCGGCACGAGCAGCACCTGCGGCTTGCCCCCGCGCGTGGGGCCGTTGGCGGCGGCGTCCACGGCCGCGCGGGTCTCGGAGTCGGACAAATCCAGCGGCACGACCATGCCCGGCAGGACGACCGCGTCGTCCAGCGGGATGACCGGGAAGGCCTTGGTCGCGCCGGTCATGTTCTCGCTCATTCGCTGTGGCTCCCTACAAGAAGTAAGTTGAGTCTGACTCACTCAATGTCTGGGAGCCGCGTGGTGTTCCCGAGGGGTTGTTCGCTGTGAGCGATCGGATGTGCGGCGGCGGAAGGTGACGGGGTTTGCGCAGGTCGGCGCACCTGCTGTGCTCGATCAGGTCATGAACTGGTCGTGCCGCGCATAGAACTCGGTCCACTCCTCCGGCGACAACACTCGCCCCGCGTTCCGGATCTCCGCCAGCTCCTCGAAGTACGGCTCGCGCGGCGCCCCCGGCGCGAACAACACCAGCATCGAGGCCGCCTCCCCCGAGGTGTTCGCGAAGCTGTGCACGCCGCCCGGCGGCACGAACAAGTAGTCGCCGGCGTTCGCCTCGCGCCACGTCGCGCCGTCGTAGAGCGCGACGCTGCCGTCCAGGATGAAGAAGGACTCGGAGAACGTGCGGTGGTAATGCCCGCTCGACGTCGTGGTCTGCGGCTTGCCCGGGAGCATGTCCCAGCGGTACAGGCCGTACAGACCGTCCGTGGTCCCGCCGGTGGACAGCAGGCTGACGCGCGAGGCGCCGCCGATGTTCAGCTCGGGCTCGGCGTCGGCGGTGCGGAACGTGGCGCTGACTTCGCCCTGCTCGGCGAAGTAGCGAGGTGAGGGGTACGACATGCCCCGAACACTACGGCCGGGCGTCCGCGGGCCGGTAGAGCCGATCTTGGCTCGCGTCCCTGGGCCACTTGGCCGAACTGCGGGGATCCGCCGCCGAATCCCACCCCGATCACCACCGAATCACCACCGAATCACGCCGTATCGCGCCGAATACTGAGACGGATATCCCGCGATATTGACGTTCCCTGAGATTTGCTGTCATTCTCAGAACATGAGACGCGCCACTGTTCTCGTGGCTCGCCGTCACGTCGATCTGCGCCGGACCGCGAGCGCGATCTGTCCTGCGTGCGCATGCTGACTCAACGCCCCTGAGCTGGGCCGCAGCCAGTCTCCAGGCACATTAGTTTCTGCCTCCGAAATATTCGGACCCCATTAGTCTTCGTCCACCGAAGAATCCCAATCCGGGGAGTCCATTCATGCCCGCACGCAATGTCCGCCAGCTCCACCTGAACGCATTCCTGCACGCCCCCGGCCACCACGACGCGGCCTGGCGCCACCCCGACAGCGGCGGCGACCGGGCCCTGGACGGCGACTACCACATCGAGCTGGCGCGCACCGCCGAGCGCGGGCTGTTCGACGCGGTCTTCCTGGCCGACAGCCTCGCGGTCCGCAGCCGTCCCGACGTCACCGTCGCCGCCGGCCTGGAGCCGTTGACGCTGCTCACGGCGCTGGCCACGGCCACCGAGCACATCGGCCTGATCGCCACCGCCTCGACCACGTTCTACGAGCCCTACATCCTGGCGCGCACCCTGGCCTCGCTGGACCACATCTCGCACGGCCGCGCCGGCTGGAACGTGGCCACCGGCGGCGACCTGGCCGAGGCCGCCAACTTCAACCTGGACGAGCCGGTCGAGCACGCGGTGCGCTACGAGCGCGCGGCGGAGTTCCTGGACGTCGCCACACAGCTGTGGGACAGCTGGGCCGACGACGCCGTGGTGCACGACCGCCGCGCCGGCCGCTACGCCGACCCGGACCGCATCCGCGAGGTCGAGCACACGGGCCTGTTCTTCAAGGTGCGCGGCCCGCTGAACGTGCAGCGCACGCCGCAGGGCTGGCCGCTGCTGGTGCACACCGCCTCCTCCGCCGACGGCCAGGAGTTCGCGGCCCGGTACGCGGAGGTCGTGCTCACGGCCCAGCAGAACATCGCCGACGCCGCGGCTTTCGCGCACGAAGTGAAGTCGCGCGCCGCCGCCTACGGCCGGGAAGAAGACGTCCCCGTCATACTGCCGGGCATCTCGCCGGTCATCGGCTCCACGGAGGCCGAGGCCCGGCGGCTCGCGCGCGAGCTGACCGAGCTGCAGCTGGCGGAGCCGGGCGTGAGCCAGCTGTCCGACCTGCTCGACGTCGACGTGTCAGGGCTCGACCCCGACCGGCCGATCCCCGCCGGCCTGCTGCCGCGCGAGGAGGACCCGCTCTGCCACCGGTTCGCACGCTCTTGGGAACGGATACAGATCACCGACCTGGCGATCCGCGAGCGCCTGACCGTCGGCCAGATCGTCGCGCGCCTGAGCGGCGGACGCGGCCACCGCGCGGTGGTCGGCACGCCGGAGCAGATCGCCGACTCGCTGCAGGAATGGGCGCAGGCCGGGGCAGCGGACGGGTTCACCGTCGCACCGCCGATCCTGCCGGGCGGGCTCGCGGCGTTCGTCGACCACGTGGTGCCGGTGCTCCAGCGGCGCGGCCTGTTCCGCACGGAGTACGAGGTCGGCACGCTGCGGGAACGCTTCAACGTGGCCCGCCCCGAGGACCACTTCCCGGAGCCGGCGCCGACCGCCGTCCGACGAGCGGTGCTGCCACCGCTGGCCCGCGTCTGAGCGCCGGCCGTGCGCAGACACCCCCAGACTCCGCGTCCTGATCGCTGCCGGTAGGACGCGGACCCGCCGGGGTGGCCGAGCTGTGGGAGGATCGGCTGCCCCGGCGCCTTTTGGTTGGCGCTCAATGGTATTAGCCCTTGTATGTAGTACTTGCGTATGATGCTTGGCGCTCCATGGCGGCTCACAGTCGGCTCACACAGTCGGCTCGACGAGCCCGTGGCTCACCGCACAAGCCGCCGCCTGCAACCGCGAGTTCACTCCCAGCTTGTTCAACACCGCCTGCGTATGGCTCCGCACCGTCGTCACCGAGATCCCCATCGCCGCAGCCATCCCGCCGGTCGAGGCGCCGCTCACCAACTGCCGCAGCACCTCCAACTCCCGCGGCGTCAACGCCCCGGTCAGCCGCCCCGCCGCGGATGCCGTCCCGGGCCGCCGCGTCGTGACCGCGTGCCGCACCAGGACCGGGTCGTAGTACCCGGCGCCGGCGTGCAGGCGCTCTATCGCCGCCACGATCTCCTCTAACGTGCGCCGCTTCGACATCAGCCCGTCCACACCCGCGGTGATCAGCGCGTGCAGCGGCGCGGCGTCCTGCTCGGTGGTCAACGCCAGGACCTTCGCGCCGCGAAGGTTCGCCGCCTCCGCCAACACCGCGAGCTCACGCGTCGGCGTCCCGAAGTCCACGACGCAGATGTCTGCCTTACGACCACTCCCCGCCAAGCCGCGCGGATCGAAGCTGACCTCGACCACGTCATGACCCCGCTGCCGCAACGCCGACGCGAACGCCTCAGCGAACAGCCGATACGCGTCGCAGAGCATGACTCTCACACCACTTCAACGAGGCCCCGGAACGTCCGGTCACTCGATGACACTAAAAGGTGAAGATCTCAGGTCCCGCCGCCCAACCCCGCTTGCCGAGCGATGGCCGCCGCCTCCAACATGCTGTGCGCGTCCAGCTTCTTCAGGATCCGCCTGACGTGGGTCCTGACCGTGTGCTCGGAGACAGCCATTCGCTTCGCGATGGCCCGCCGGTCCAGGCCCTCGACCAGGCACTCGAGCACCAGCTTCTCCCGTACGCCCAACGCCGCCACCCGCGTATCAGAGTCCGCACCTTCCTGTCCCTCGCCACGCAGGTCGGCGATCGTGTAGCTGCGTAAGACCGCCGCCATCAGCTCCATCGGCATCCAGTACTCGCCGACCAGCGCGCCACGGACCGCCTTCACCATCTCCGCGCTCGACGCATCCGCCAGGATCCACCCCTGGACGCCGTCCTGAACCGCCTCCGCCGCCTCATCCACCGCTGTCGCCGGCCCGAGAATCAGGACCTTGGCATCCCCGACGCGCGCCAGCGCCCGAAGCAGCCGTCCGGGATGGCTGCGGAAGACCGCGACGTCCACCAGCACCACCTCCGGCCGGTGTTCGGCGACCGCCGCGAGCAGTTCCTCCGACCCGGACACGGTCGCGACCACCTCCAGCCCCTCCCCCCGCAGGTGGGCGGCCAGCGCGTCGGCCACGGCGCACAACGCGTCGCAGACCACGATCGTCCCCTCGGCCATGACCCGCTCCCCTGGTCGGTCCTGATCAATCCGGATCAGTCAGTACTTCCGATGAATGAGACCGAAGTGACGGCACCTGCACGATCTCATTCCCGCGCCGGGACACGAGACTACGGGTGATCAGGCCGACGCCACACGCGGTTCGGCCCATCCGCCACGAGCTTCGACACGTTCGGGTCATGAGATTCCGAGTCATGCGATTTCGAGTCATGAGATGAGGAGCACACCGCACTATGAGGGCACATCAACGAGGTCTGACCCCCCGGGGCTGGGGGATCGCCGCGGCGGGCACGGTCGTGTGCGCGGCGGGCCTGGCCTTGTGCCTGGGCGGCACCACGGCCGCCCAAGCCGCGCCGGCGGCGGTGGCCGGCGGCGCGTTCGGCGTGGCCGCGGACGTCAGCCTGGCCGGGGTCCACGTGCACGTCCCGGCGCGGCCCGCGGTGACGCTGCCGTCGCCGGGCGGCAGCGCGACGACGATCACCGGGCACGCCGTCGACCTCGGCGTCGGGGACCTGGCGTCGCTCGGCGTCCTGGACGTCAGCACAGTCGGCACGCCGCCGGGCGGCAGCGTGCACAGCACCGCCGAGATGCAGGGGCTGCGCGTGGACGCCGTGCTCGGTGGCGACGATTCGGCGCTGCACGGCCAGGAGAACGTGATCAAGTCGCAGTGCACTGCGACCGGCTCTGGTGCGTCGGCGAGCACTGATCTGGCCCACGTGGTGATCGCCGGACAGACCGTGGCCGCGAACCCCGCGCTGAACACGCACATCACCGTCCCGGGCATCGCGGACGTCATCCTCAACGAGCAGACCCAGACCGGCAGCGCCGGCTCTCCCGGCGTCACGGTCAACGGCGTGCACGTCCGCCTGCTGCCGGGCCTTGGCGCCCTGGGCGGCGGCGACATCTACCTCGCGCAGTCGCGCTGTTCGATCACCGGCGGGACCAGCATGCCGGTCGGCGCGGTCGGCGGCGTGGTGCTGACCGGGGTGCTCGGCGTGCTGTTCACCGGCTACCAGTTCCGCAAGCGGCGCTCGAACCGGGGCGCTTCCGGCGCGTCCGGCGGCGGAGATGGCAGCGAGATCGGCGCGGTCGGCGACGGGGCCGGCGCGTGAAGGTGCTGGCCGTCGGGGCGCACCCGGACGACGTCGAACTCGGGTGCGGCGCCGCGCTGCTGGCGCACCGCGCCCGGGGCGACAGCGTCGGGCTGCTCGTGCTCACCGGTGGTGAGCACGGGCCGCAGGGCCAGTCGTCGCGGATGTCGGAGCAGGAGATCGCCGCGTCCATCCTCGGAGCCGACCTGTACTGGGGCGGGTTCGAGGACGGCGCGGTGCCGGAGGGGCGCGCCGGGGTGACGGTGGTCGAGGACGCGATTCGAGCCACCGGCGCGGACGTCGTCTACACGCACTCGCCGCGCGACAGCCACCAGGACCACCGCTCGGCGGCGGTGGCCACGCTCGCGGCCGGACGGCTGGTCAGCAGGATCCTGATGTACGAGACGCCGTCGTCGCTCGGGTTCGCGCCGACGGTGTTCGTGGACGCCGCCGAGCACCTGCAAGGGAAGCTGAAAGCGTTGCGGGCACACGTTTCGCAGGTGCTGAAGAACCAGATGGTGGACCTGGACGCGGTCGCGGCGCAGGCACGCTTCCGTGGGTTTCAGGCGCGGTTGCGGCACGCCGAGGCGTTCGAGACCGAGCGGTTCGCTTGGGATCTGAGCGGCGCGGGCCTTTCAGATCCTGGCGCCGACCAACGCATCTCAGGTGTCGAATACGCGCCGTCCGCGGGCCGGTGAACGCATGAGCCGTGCCAGCCATCGCCGCGTGTCGGCCGTCCGGCTTCCCTCCGGATGGCCGAGACACGCGTTCATAGTCGGTGCGGTGCTCGTGCTGTGGTCAGTGCTGGGCACCGCGGTTCTGACGGCAGGCGTCGTGTATCTGCTCGATGCCGTCTTCCTGTGCTTCTTCGTCCGACACACGGCTTTCGCGGTGTCCGCGCTGCGGCATGCGGACCCTGATTCGCTCGCGGCTGCGCGCGCCGATTCGCTGGTCTTCGGGGATCTGACGGGCTACCGACCGGCGGTGTCGGTGCTGGTGTCGTGCAAGAACGAGCGGCTGGTCGTCGATCGGCTCGTCTCGGAGCTCCTGGCCTTGGACTACCCCGCTGAGCTGCTGCAGATCGTCATCGTCGACGACGGCTCCGACGACGGGACCGGCGAGATCCTCGACCGCCGGGCCGCTGCCGAACCGCGGCTGCTGGCACTGCATCGGCCTGCGGGTTCCGGTCCTCCCGGCAAGTCCGCCGCCCTGAACTACGCGCTGCCACGGCTGAGCGGGGAGATCGTCGTGGTCTTCGACGCCGACCACCGGCCGCACCGCGACAGCTTGGCGTTGCTGGTGCGGCACTTCGAGGATCCGAGCGTGGGCGCGGTGCAAGGCCGGTGCCGGATCCGCAACGCCGCCGACGCGCCGCTGACCCGGCTGATCACCGTGGACTACCTGGCCGGCTACCTGGTCAACGAGTTCGGGCGGCAGGCGGTGTTCGGGTTGCCGGCCTACGGCGGGGCGAACTGCGCGATTAGGCTCGCGGCGCTGCGGGATCTGGGCGGGTGGAACGTGCACAGCGTCACCGAGGACACGGATGTGACGCTGCGGTTGCTGCTGTCGGGACTGCACGTGCGGTACGAGCCGGGCGCCGTGGACGACGAGGAGGGCGTCACGACGGTGCAGCGGTTCTGGAAGCAACGGTATCGGTGGGCTCGGGGGCATCAGCAGGTGTGCCGGGACTATCTGCGGCATGTGTGGCGGGCTTCGCATTTGTCAGTGCTCGAACGTGTCGAGACGGTGATGTTCCTGCTGATCTACCACGTTCCGGTGGCTTCGTTGCTGGCGTTGGGGTTGCTGGTGCTGTCGGCGGCGGGGCTGGTGCCGGCGGCTTCGGTGCCGGGCGGGTTCGTGTTGTGGACGTTGCTGTTTCTGGGGCCGTTGCTGGAGATCGGCGGCGGGATGTTGTTGGCACGGACGCGGCGTTCGGATGTGCTGGCGTTGGTGTGGTTCTTGCCGATGTTCCTGGTGTCGGCGGTGTTGTGCGGCAAGGCTTGGTTCGACGGATTGTCAGGGTCCTCCTATACGTGGGTCCGGACGGATCGGTCGGGAGTGGGTCCGGGTTCGGGATCTGGTTCCGGCTCGGGCTCGGGCTCGGGATCTGGCTCCGGCTCGGGATCTGGCTCCGGCTCGGGCTCCAGCTCGTCCGGACCGTTTGGGTCGCCAGGGCCTTCGGCGCGGCAGGTGGCGTCGTGAGGCCGGAGCCGTGGCGGGTGTTCGTGCGCATCGGGGTGCTGCTGGCCGTCACGGTCGCCGGTTTCGTGTTGTTGCAGCAATGGATACGGGGCCTAGAAGCCGCGGCGACCGTGGACGTCTTCCACGCGCTCGGCGTCGGCAGCGTCTCCCGGGGCTATCAGGCTTCGATCATCGTTGACGCGCGGTCACACGGACCGTTCGCGGCGATCCTGACGCCCGCGTGCTCGTCGCTGGCCTCGCTTCTGGCGCTTGGCGGACTCGCAGTACTGCGGCCTACGGGAGCCCGGGGACGGCTGGCACTCGCGGTCGGCGCGGCGATGGCGGTGGTGTTCGTCGGAAACATCGCACGGATCGCTGCATCGATCGGCGTCGGGCTGCTGACCGGTCCTTCGGCACTGGTGCTGTTCCACGACTGGGTCGGATCTCTTTTCGCTTTCGCTTACACGCTCGGAGGGTTTGTGTTGATGATGTGGTTCCTGCTGCCCCGGGATGGGGTGGCCTTGGACGACCTCTGTCTCGCCCCCGCTGATGGGGTGCGCCATGAGTCCTGAACCGGTGGCTTTAGCGATCGGCAGCTCCCTGGTCACCGTCGCGGCCCTTCGCAGCACTCTGAGCAGGTTCGGAGTACGCCGACAACTGCGCGGTGCCCTCGTCGCCCCCGACCCCGCCGCACGCGTCGCAGCAGTACAGACAGCCGGTGAGAACGGCGTGGGACGCAACGCCCGGCTGCTGCTGGAGATCGCCGAGGCGGAGGAGGACATCTGGGTCCGACAGGCGTTGGCGCAGACGGTGATGCGGCATCGGTGGGAGCCGGCGTGCACGGTCGCCTTGGTGCGGCTGCGGGTGTGGGCCAAGCAGGAGTTGTTGTGGGGGCGGCTGGAGGTGCCCGCCGTGTCGGTGGTGAGCGGCGAAGGTACGCAGGCGTTGGTTTCGACCGGCTGGTGGGAGGAGTGACATGACGGAAACGGTGCTGGTCACAGGGGTCGGCGGGCCCGCGGGGGTCTCCGTCGTCAACGCGCTGCTGCGCGCTGGCGTACGTACTGTCGCAGTGGATTGCGACGCCTCTGCTGCCGGGCTCTCGTTGGGCGACGTGTCCGGGGTCGTGCCGATGGCAGGGGATCCCAAATTCATCGAGACGTTGTGCGATCTCGCTGTATCCCAAGGTGCTGATGCCGTGGTCTCGACGGTCGCCGAAGAGCTCGTCGCGTTAGGGACACGCGCTGAAGACCTTGCGGGCAACGGGATCGCGGTGTGGGTTCCTTCGCAGAAGGCCGTTGAGCAGTGCTCTGACAAGGCCGTCTTCGCGACGGTCCTGGATGAAGCCGGGATCGCGACGCCCGCCACCGGCTTCGCCGCGTCGGACGTGTCAGGGCCCTGGATCGTGAAGCCGCGGTTCGGGCGGGGTTCGCGTGACGTGTATCCGTGCGACTCGGCCGACGAGGTGGCGTGGGCGTTGCGGCGCGTCGTCGATCCCATTGTGCAGACGCGGTTGTCGGGGCTGGAGTTCACGGTCGACGCCCTGGTTGACCGCGACGGGCGGTTCGCTGGCGGCGTGCCACGCTGGCGGTTGGAGACGCGCGGTGGGATCTCGACGAAGGGCGAGACATTCGCTGATGACAGGGTTCTTATAGGAGCTGCGGCGGTGCTGGAGGCCGTCGGGTTGTGCGGGGTGGCGTGCGTCCAGGGGTTCGTGACGGACGCGGACGAGGTGGTGTTCGTCGAGTGCAACCCGCGCTTCTCCGGCGGACTGCCCCTGTCCTTGGCCGCCGGCGCGGACCTGGTGGGCGAATACGTGCGGGGAATCAGGGGACTGCCGATCCGGAGCTCGCGTCTGGGGTATCGGCCCGGCGTGCGGATGTCGCGACTGTTCTGTGAGGTGTTCGAAGGTTGAGACTCACCATCCCGTTCGGCACCCGGCCGGAGATCGTGAAGCTGGCGCCGGTGGTCCGCGAGCTGCGCCGGCGCGAGTGGCCGACCCGGCTGGTCTTCACCGGCCAGCACTACGATCCGGCGCTCGGCGAGGAGTTCCTGCGCTCACTGAATATGGAGCCTGATTCCCGCTGGACCCTGCCGCCGAACCCCGCGGCGGCCCTCGGCGCGCTGCTGGAGCGTGCGGTCGAGGAGGTGACGGCGTTCGCCGCCGACGCCGTGCTGCTGATGGGCGACACGATGACGGTGCCGGTGTTCTGCCTGGCGGCACGTCGTGCCTGCATCCCGGTGGTGCACCTGGAGGCGGGGCTGCGCTCGTTCAACGAGACGTCGATGGAGGAAGTCAACCGGCGCATCGCGGCCACGACGGCGTCGCTGCACCTGGCACCCACCGCCCTGGCCGCGCGCTTCCTGACCGCCGAGGGCGTCGATGCCGCGCGGATCCGCGTGGTCGGCAACACGGTGGTGGACGTGGTGCGGGAGTCGGGCGTGGCGCGCGTGCCGGTCGAATCGCGCGCCGGCGTGCTGGTGACGGCCCACCGCGCATCGACGGTCGACTCCCCCGCGCGACTGCAGACGCTGGTGGAGCTGCTGGTACGCATCGCGGGACTCGCCGCCTCGGACCCCGCCTTCGGCCCGGTGCTGTTCCCCACGCACCCCCGCACCCACGACCGCCTCGCCACGGCAGGACTGCTCGACGCGCTGACGGACGCGGGCATCCGAGTGATCGCACCGCTGCCGTACCAGGAGATGCTGACGGCACTCGCCGCATCCCGCGTGGTGGTGACCGACTCCGGCGGCCTCCAGGAGGAGGCGTCGTGGTTCGGGATCCCGGCTGTCGTGCTGCGCCGCTCGACGCCGCGCTGGGAAGGCGTGGCCGCCGGCGCATCAGAACTCGTCGGCCTGGACGGCGACACGGCCCTGGCCGCCGTCGCCCGCTTCGGCCACCCGGCGGAGCTGAAGCGCGTCGACGCTTTGGAGTGCCCGTACGGGGACGGCTTCGCCTCCGCACGCGTGGTCGACGCGCTCGCCGAGGCCGACGCTGCGGGGCTGCTGCGACTACGGGAGCCGGACTTCGTCGGACGTGCGGTGCCGGGGAGCGCGGTGGAGGTCTCGTGGACATGAGCGGCGGCGGCGTGCGTCGAAATCTCACCGGAGGGGCCAGTTATCTGACCACCCCCACCACCACCCGCACCACAGACGTCGAGGCAGTCCTCTGCGACCTCGACGACACCCTCTACCCCCAGGCCACCTGGCTCGACGGCGCCTGGCGCGCAGTGGCAGCGGAGGCCGCCCGCCACGGAATCGACGAGCCCGCATTCCTCGCCGCCCTCCAAGCCGACGCGGCACTCGGATCCGCGCGCGGCGGCATCATCGACCGTGCGCTGGCAACCGTGGGGGTCGGGGCGAGATCCGGGCACGACACTGTGCCGTCGGAGTCGGGTCCGGGGCTAACCGCCAAGCACGCCAGCGCGCCGTCGGGGTCGGGTGCAGCGGCGGGAACCGAGGCGGCGACGTCGGCGACGTCGGCGGCATCGGGCACGGCCGCAGGGGTCGGAGTCGTAGCCGGACACGACAGCGCGGCATCGGCATCAGGTGCAGCCGTGCGGATCGGGCTGGTAGCCGGGCACGACAGCGTGGCATCGGCGCCCGTTGCAGTCTTCGACGCGTCTGATCAGGCGCCAAGCGCACCAGGGCGCGGCACATCGACCGCAGCGTGCGCGGATGTGATCAGTTCTCTCCTTAAC
>NZ_JAACYW010000014.1 GCF_015356825.1 Catenulispora rubra
ATCTGCTGCGGGTCGACTGCTGGGCGGGGGAGGGCGGGAGCCTGGTGAAGGTCTACGAGGGGTACGGGTTCCGGCGGGTGCAGGAGTTCACGATCGCGGAGGCGGGCGACTGGCCGGGGATGTTGTTGGCCATGCGGTTGTCGGAGTTGCCCGCGGGGGAGCGGCCGGCTGGTTTGAATGCCTGAGGGGTTCGGCTAGTTGCATCTAGCTGATGTGGCCGGCGCGGTCGGTGATGGTGCGGGCGCAGTCGGCGGGATCGGTGTCGGTGGTGTCGACGTCCAGGTCGTAGCGCACGCCTTTGTGGACGACGTCCGCCTGCTGCGCGGCCATTCCCGCAGTGCGGTCGCCGCGCTGGCGTTCGCGGTGTGCGGCCACGGCGGCGTCGCAGTGGACGCCGACCCACAGTACGTCCAGATCGCCGAGGGCCTGCTCCCAGCGCTGCTGGCTGGCCGTGCCGCTGAGGAAGACGTCGTCGACGATGACGTTCGCGCCGGCGCGGGCGGTCGCCGCGATGCCCGCCATCCAGGCGGCTTCCAGGGTGCGGAAATCGGCGCCGACGGTGACCTTGCCGTCAGCTTCGAACTGGATTCCGCTGTCTGCCGAGAGCATCCTCTCCGGCAGCGCGTCGACGAAGTCGTCGATGCTGAACGCCAGCCACGGCTGCGGCAGAACAGCCTGAAGCCTGCGCGCGATGGTGGACTTGCCGGAACTGGAGCCCCCGTTGAGGACGATGACGTGGGGCGTCACGCCGAGGCACCGTGTCGTCCGGCGCCATCGGCGAACCGCTGCGCACCCGAGACCACCTCGGCCAGGGACACCTGCGCATGCCGTAGCTCGTTGCGCAAGGCGGCCTCCTCGTCCAGTCCGTCCTGTTCGAGCGCTGACATACGGTCCTCGCGCAGACAGAGCTGCGGCAGCGCAGCGATCTCAGCAGCCAGCGCCTCAGCGGCCTCGCGAACCGTCCCATCCGGCACGACCCGATTAGCGAGCCCCCACGCCAAGGCCTCATCAGCAGCGACGGCGCGCCCAGTGAGAATCATGTCCATCGCCCGGCTGTGCCCGATGAGGCGCGGGAGCCGCACCGTGCCGCCGTCGACCAGCGGGACGCCCCAGCGCCGACAGAAGACACCGAAGACCGCGCTCTCCTCCACAACCCGCAGGTCACACCACAGCGCCAACTCCAGCCCCCCGGCCACCGCATGCCCCGCAACCGCCGCAACCACCGGCTTCGACAACCGCAGCCGCGACGGCCCCATCGGCCCATCGCCGTAGGCGAGCATGCCCGCCGGCACCGCCCCCGCAGTCAGAGCCTTGAGATCGAAGCCAGCACAGAACGTCCCACCCTCGCCGTAGAACACAGCGACATGCGCCTCAGAATCCTTCTCGAACTCCTGAAACGCCGCCAGCAGCGCCAAAGCCGTCGCCGGATCCACAGCATTGCGAACCCCGGGACGGTGCAGGATGACGGTGGTGACGGGGCCGTTCTTCTCGGTACGGACGGCAGGTCGGTCGGTGTTCATGGGGGCAGTTTGGCCTGTCGGCCATCGGTTGGCCAGATAGGTGCGGCTGGTGGAGGCACGGCAGCCCGAGCCGGTGCGGCGCCACATCGGCAGTACAGATAACAGGCCCCAAAGATTATGGCGCCCTCGGGTGGTGACAGGCCAGGCTGCCGGCCCTGATGAGCACCGGCGCCTTGGCGGCTGCTGTTGGTGACGGGCCAAGCTGCCGGCTGCGATGAGTACCGGTGCCTTGGCGGCTGCGGTTGGTGACGGGTGAGCGTGGCTGGTGCCGTGGTGAGGGGGTCCGAAGGACCATGTGGGGTGTTGGTTCTGGGTCCCTCGCCGCGTCAGCGGGCGCAGCCAACCTGCCCGGTTTGGCGGTGTCAAGCCGGACGGAGCTGGACCACAGCAGGTGGGGTGCGGCTTGATTCCGCCAAACCGGGCTGGTTCCGTTTACGGCGATGACGTGGCGAGGGACCCAGAACCCGGCGACCACAAGCAGCACCGCCAGCAGACAACGCGACGCAGGCAACAGCGGACAGGAAGCCGAACAGTCACGGGCCGCCGCCCAACAACCCGACGCACGGGTCGCCCCCTCGTCGAGGAGGCCCGCCAGAGGCCTCAACGCACCCACCAAACGCGGCAGACAGCCGCCCGCACGACGCATGCGCAGTGACTCGGACCCATGCGCGGTCGTGCACGCGAAGACCGCCGGCCGCCAACGCGCCAAGAACAGACTTGGACCGGTGCGCGGTCGTGTTCGCGAAAACCGGCGGCCGCCAGCGCGGCATGCGGGACTCAACCGAACTGCGTCCCCTGCGAGGCCATCCAACCATTGGCGAAGCCGTAAAAATCGCCTGTAAATCCACAGATCTACCGCACCGCAATAACTTAACGGACACCAGCACCAGCACCAGCACCAGCACTAGCACCTACCCACCCAGCAGAAGCGCCGAAAACAGCGCTGCCCCCGGACACGAAGTCCGGGAGCAGCAGGCCAGCCCCGATTCAGCGCCGAATCAACACCAAATCAGTACCGAGCCAACTCCGAAGCAGCACCGGGCCAGCACCGACCAGCACCGGGCCAGCAACGAGCCATCTTTGACCCAGCACCGACCCAGCACCGACCCAGCACCGACCGGCACCCTCAGATATGCCACCCTCAAACATGCCGCCGCGACTGCACCACCCGGAACCGACTAGCCACATAAGCCAAATCCGAAAGCGCCGCATTAGCCGCCGGATTAGCACCAGTAGCGTGGAAGTCAGAGAACGCCGCGCTCTGGTTCACATACACGCCGCCAGTCAAGTTGACCGACAGATTCACACCAGCATCCAGCGCCGCGTCCTCCGTCTGCGCGATCACGTCGTCCTGCGTGGAGTACACCGCAGCAGTGATCGCGCCATGCTCGCGCACCGTCTTGCGGAAGGTCTCGATCGCCTGGTCCGTGCTGTCCGCCGCGATCAGAAAGCTGATCGGCCCGAACCACTCGCCCGTGTAAACCTCCGTGTCGCTCACGTCGATCGCAGCAATCAGCGGCGTGCGAACCTCAGCCCCCGGGTACTCAGCGTTGGCCACCGTACGTGAGGCCAGGACCGTCTTCCCGACCGACTCGGCCTGCTTCAAGCGCTCGGTGACGCCAGAGTTGCACACCGCCCCGAGCAAAGCGTTGGCCCGCACATCATCGCCAAGCAGCTTCTCCACAGCGCCCGCCAGGTCGGCCGCAAAGTCGTCGAAGGACTTACGCTCGCCCGCGACCGTAATGCCTTCGCGCGGCACGAAGATGTTCTGCGGCGTGGTGCACATCTGCCCGCTGTACAGGGAGAACGAGAACGCCAGGTTCCCCAGCATGCCCTTGTAATCCTCGACCGAGTCCACGATCACCGTGTTGATGCCGGCCTTCTCCGTGTACACCACCGCCTGCGGCGCGTTGCGCTCCAGCCACACGCCGAACTCCGTCGAGCCCGTGTAGTCGATGATGCGGATCTCCGTCCGCAGCGCCAGCGTCTTGGCCAGCCCCTCGCCCGGCCTCTCCACCGCCAGCGCGACCAGGTCCGGGTCGTAGCCGGCGTCGGCGAGGGTGTCGCGCAGCACGGCGACCGTGATCGCCAGCGGCAGGACGGCGTTCGGGTGCGGCTTCACGACCACCGCGTTGCCGGTGGCCAGCGAGGCGAACAGCCCCGGGTAGCTGTTCCACGTCGGGAACGTGTTGCAGCCGATCACCAGGCCGATGCCGCGCGGGACGGCCGTGAACTTCTTCGCCATGTGCAGCGCCGGCTTCGGTCCCTGCGGCTTCTCCCACTCCGCCGCCGAGACCTGCGCGGTCTGCGCCGCATACGCGTACGCCACCGCCTCCAGCCCGCGGTCCTGCGCGTGCGGGCCGCCGGCCTGGAACGCCATGCCGAAGGCCTGGCCGGAGGTGTGGTGCACGGCGTGCGCGATCTCGTGCGTGCGCTCGTTCAGCCGCGCCAGCGCCTCGATCAGCACCGCGGCCCGAGCCTCGGGGCCGGCGTCGCGCCACTTCGGCATCGCCTGCTCCATCGCCGGGAGCAGCACGTCCAGGTCCGGGTGCGGGTACGTGACGCCCAGCGCCACCCCGTACGGCGACTTCTCGCCCCCGACCAGCTCGTCGGTCCCGGGCTGGGCCAGCGGGAACGGCCGGTTCAGGTAGCCCTCGTACGCCGCCTTGCCGGTCCCGGCGGCCTCCTCGCCGTACGCCTTCGGGATCTCCGGATACGGCGTCCAGAACGCGCGTTCGCGGATCGCCTGCACCGCCCGATCGAGGGTCTCACGGTGGCGGACGGTGAACTGCTCGGCCGTGGCGGTCATCTGTGACTCCCGGAATGCTGGTGTGTCGGCCCTGACGGGATCTAGAGTAAACCGAACGGTCGGTCGGTTCCAGGGTGGGACACTCCCTAGGACCGCCGCCTGGGAAGGAGTGGACGCGGATGGTGGGGAACGACGCTAATGAATCACTCGTAGGAGTGATCGGCGCCGGGACGATGGGTGCCGGGATCGCCCAGCTGGCGGTGCAGGCCGGGCATCCGGTCGCGGTCTACGACGCGGTCGAAGGCGCCGCGGCGCGCGCGGTCGCGGGCGTCGGAAAGCGCCTGGACTCGCTCGCGGCCAAGGGCCGGATCGCCGCTGAGGAAGCTCAAGCGGCCAAGGACCGGCTCGGCGCGGTCGAGACCCTGGACGCCCTGAAGGACGCCGGTCTCGTGGTCGAGGCCGTGATCGAGGACCTCGGCGTCAAGCAGAAGCTGTTCGCCGACCTGGAGGACGTCGTCGGCCCGGACTGCCTGCTGGCGACCAACACCTCCTCGCTGTCCATCAGCGCCGTCGCCGGCGGCCTGCGCGCCCCCGAGCGCCTGGTCGGCATGCACTTCTTCAACCCGGCCCCGCTGATGCCGCTGGTCGAGATCATCGACGGCCTGGCCACCGACCCCGGCCTCAGCGCGGCCGTCGCGGACCTGGCGCAGGCGTGGGGCAAGACCACGGTCCACTGCCGTTCCACGCCCGGCTTCATCGTCAACCGCGTCGCGCGGCCGTTCTACGCCGAGGCCCTGCGCGCCTACGAAGAGCAGGCCGCCGACTTCGCGACCATCGACGCGGTCGTCCGCGAGAGCGGCGGCTTCAAGATGGGGCCGTTCGAGCTGATGGACATGATCGGGCTCGACGTGAACCTCGCGGTGTCGACCTCGGTGTGGGAGGCGACCGGGTACGACCCCCGCTACACGCCCGCCTGGACGCAGAAGGAGCACGTCGCCGCCAAGCGGCTGGGGCGCAAGAGCGGCCGCGGGTTCTACGAGTACGGCGAGGACGTGGAGCAGGCCACGCCGCGCTACGAGGGCACACGCGACGTGCGGGGATCCGGCAAGAACCTCTTCCGCAGCCAGGGCAAGACGGCGACCTCCTACGGCGACGGCCGGATCCTGCTGGACCTCGCGATCGACCCCGAGGGCACGCCGACCGTCGCGCTCGCCCCCGCCGCCGACACCCCGAACGTGGACCTCGAAGCCGCGATCGCCTACCTGCAGCGCCAGGGCAAGAAGGTCGTGGTCCTGGAGGACGTTCCCGGCCTGGTCGTGACCCGCACGGTCGCGCGCCTGGTGAACGAGGCCGTGGACGCGCTGTACCGGGGCGACGCCGACGAAGAGGACATCGACACCGCCATGAAGCTCGGGGTCAACTACCCCAAGGGTCCGCTGGAGTGGGGCGCGGATCTAGGATTCGCCTACATCTGCGAAGTCCTCGACAACCTTGAGGACGTCTACCGCGACGGCCGCTACCGCGCCTCGCCGCTGCTGCGCCAGCTCGCCCACGCCGACCGGCTCATGGACTCCCCGCTCCACGACGCTGTCGGACGCGCTTTCGTCGACGGAATCCTCCGCAACGCCTCCGACCACGACCACGACCACGACCACGACGACCAGCACCAAGACCAGCACCAGCACCGAGACCGAGACCGAGACCAGCACCGAGACCGAGACCAGCACCGAGACCGAGACCGAGACCAGCACCGAGACCGAGACCAAGACCAGCACCGAGACCAAGACAAGAACGACCAGGACAAGGACCCAGCATGACCGACGCCTACCTCGTCACCGGAACCCGCACCCCCTTCGGCCGCTACGGCGGCGCGCTGGCGTCCGTCCGCCCCGACGACCTGGCCGCGCACGCCATCCGCGAACTGCTCGCCGGCGTCCCGCAGGTCCCCGGCGCGGCCGTCGAAGAGGTCTTCCTCGGCGACGCCAACCAGGCCGGCGAGGACAACCGCGACGTGGCCCGCATGGCCCTGCTCCTGGCCGGGCTGCCGGTGACGGTCCCGGGCGCCACCGTGAACCGGCTGTGCGGCTCGGGCCTGGAGGCGCTGGTGCAGGCCGCGCGCCAGATCCGGCTCGGCGAGGCGGACGTCGTCGTGGCCGGCGGCGTGGAGTCCATGTCGCGGGCGCCGTTCGTGATGGGCAAGGCCGACACCGCGTTCGCGCGCGCCGCCGACGTCTTCGACACCACCATCGGCTGGCGCTTCGTCAATTCCCTGATGAAGAAGCAGTACGGCATCGACTCCATGCCGGAAACCGCCGAGAACGTCGCCGAGGACTTCCACATCGGACGCGAGGACCAGGACGCCTTCGCGGTCCGTTCCCAGGAGCGCGCGCTGCGGGCCCAGGCGAACGGCCGGCTGGCCAAGGAGATCACGCCGGTCACGCTGAGCTCGATTGCAAAGGGGGCCCGCCGCAAGGCCGACCCGATCGTCGTCGACCAGGACGAGCACCCCCGCAGCACCTCCCTGGAGGCGCTGGCCAAGCTCGGCACGCCGTTCCGCGAGGGCGGCACCGTCACCGCCGGCAACGCCTCCGGCGTCAACGACGGCGCCGTGGCGCTGCTCGTCGCCTCCGGTGAGGCTGTGGAGCGCTACGGCCTCACGCCGCTGGCGAAGCTCGTCACCTCCCACACCGCCGGCGTCGAGCCGCGCATCATGGGCATCGGCCCGGTCCCGGCCACGCGCGGCGTGCTGGAGCGCGCCAAGCTGGGCATCGGGGACATCGACGTCGTCGAGCTCAACGAGGCCTTCGCCGCGCAGTCGCTGGCTGTCTTGCGGGAGCTGGGTCTCCCCGACGACGCCGAGCACGTGAACCCCAACGGCGGCGCGATCGCCCTCGGCCATCCGCTCGGTGCCTCCGGTGCTCGCCTGGCCCTCACGGCGGCGCTGGAGCTGAACGAGCGCCAGGCGCGGTACGCGGTCGCGACGATGTGCATCGGCGTGGGACAGGGGATCGCTGTCCTGCTGGAGCGTGCGGCATGAGTTCGCTTCCTGAAGTTCCGGCGCGGACGCTCGATGACGCGGAGCGCGCTTCCGTCGAGGAACTCAGGACCCTGCAGACCGAGCGCATGGCGTGGAGCCTGGGCCATGCCTACGCCAACGTGCCGCACTACAAGTCAGCCTTCGACGAAGCCGGCGTGCACCCGCGCGACTTCAAGGAACTGGCCGATCTCAAGCACTTCCCCTTCACCGCGAAGAAGGACCTGCGCGACAACTACCCCTTCGGGATGTTCGCCGTGCCGAGGGACCAGGTCGCGCGGATCCACGCCTCGTCCGGGACCACCGGTAAGGCGACCGTCGTCGGGTACACCAAATCAGACCTCGACAACTGGGCTGCCGTCGGCGCGCGCTCGCTGCGTGCCGCGGGCGTCCGTCCGGGCGATCGCGTCCACGTCGCCTACGGCTACGGCCTGTTCACCGGCGGTCTCGGCGTGCACTACGGCGCCGAGGCGCTGGGATGCACGGTCATCCCGATATCCGGCGGTCAGACCGCGCGGCAGGTACAGCTGATCCGGGACTTCGAGCCGGACGTCATCTGCGTGACGCCGTCGTACCTGCTGGCGATCGTCGACGAGATGGAGAAGCAGGGCATTGACCCGGCCGCGACCTCGCTGCGGATCG
The DNA here is from genome assembly GCF_015356825.1 of Catenulispora rubra. Classification (GTDB taxonomy): domain Bacteria; phylum Actinomycetota; class Actinomycetes; order Streptomycetales; family Catenulisporaceae; genus Catenulispora; species Catenulispora rubra. The sequence goes on from NZ_JAACYW010000014.1 coordinate 7,946, forward strand.
CGGTGCTCGGCGCCGAGCCGTGGACCGACGCCATGCGGACCGAGATCGAGCAGCGGCTCAAGGTGCACGCCGTGGACATCTACGGGCTGTCCGAGGTGATGGGTCCCGGCGTCGGGAACGAGGACGTCGCGGAGAAGGACGGCACCTATATCTGGGAGGACCACTTCTACCCGGAGATCGTCGACCCGGCCACCGGCGAGGTGCTGCCGGACGGCGCGAAGGGCGAGCTCGTCTTCACGTCGCTGACCAAGCAGGCGATGCCGGTCGTCCGTTACCGCACGCGCGATCTGACGCGGCTGCTGCCGGGCCTGAGCCGGCCGATGCGGCGGATGGAGCGGATCACCGGACGCAGCGACGACATGATGATCGTGCGCGGCGTCAACCTCTTCCCGAGCCAGATCGAGGAGGAGCTGCTGACCGTCGCGGGGCTCGCGCCGCACTTCGTCTGTGTGCTGACTCGCCCGGCGCGGCTGGACGAGCTGTGCGTGCGGGTCGAGGCGCGGGAGGCGGACGTCGACCGGGGCGCGGCGGCGCAGCGGCTGGCGTCCGGCGTGAAGGAGAGGTTCGGGGTGACCGTTACCGTTGACGTCCTGGACCCCGGCGGCCTGGAGCGGTCGCAGGGCAAGGCGCAGCGCATTCTCGACATGCGGGGCGAGCACAATTGAACACTGAGACGAGCACGTCCTCCAGGCGCACCACCTACACTCCCGACTCCCTGCTGGAAGTCGCCGTGGCCGTGTTCAACGATCGCGGGTACGACGGCACCAGCATGGAGGACCTGGCGCGGGCGGCGGGGATCACGAAGTCGTCGATCTACCACCACGTCAAGGGCAAGGAGGAGCTGCTGACGCGCGGCGTCAACCGGGCCCTGGACGCGCTGAACGCCTCGCTCGACGCGTTGGACACGCTGGAGCCGCTGCCGGATGCCGGGGAGCTGGACCGGGTGGAGCAGGCGGTGTTCCGTGCGGTGCAGATCCTGGTCGAGGAGCTGCCGTACGTGACGCTGCTGCTGCGGGTGCGCGGGAACACCGAGGCCGAGCGCGCGGCGCAGGACCGGCGACGGGAGATCGACCGCCGGCTGGCCGGGTTCGTGGAGCGCGCGGCGGCGGCCGGGGTGCTGCGGACGGATCTGGACCCGCATCTGGCCTCGCGGCTGGTGTTCGGGATGGTGAACTCGGTGGTGGAGTGGTACCGGCCGGGGCCGGGGCGGTGGTCCGCCGACGACGTCGCCTCGGCGGTGACGCATCTGGTGTTCGACGGGTTGCGGCGGCGCTGATCAGAGGATTGATATCGGCTGCGCTGGTTCCTCCGGCTTTCTTCAGCAAGTTCTCAGCACGCGGCGTCTTGTAAGGGCCGGGCAGATTCGGGAAGATCTGCGCAAGATGTGGTGCCTGAAGGAAAGTTCGCGACATGGTCAATGAGCTCGCGCCGGTCGGCACCATCGCCGACCTCTTCGCCCCTGAGCCGGCGACCTGGGGGCTGCGCGGGGATCCGTATGTGTGGCGGTCCCTGCGCACAATGCTGGCGAAACGAGTGCTGCCCACCTCTGAACGCGACCTGGTCGAGATCCTGCGGTCCTCGTTCCGGTGGCTGACCGGGAACGATCTTCAGGACACCTCCACGGATCGGATCTACCGCGAGGAGTTGGCGCGCGGGGGGATGACCAGCGGGCAGGTCGATCTGGAGGTCTGGCGGAACGTGCTGATCCCGTTGCTGGTCGAGCGGTGGCGGATCGTCGCGCCGGTGGGGTCTGCGGGGGCGATCGGCCCGGTCGGTGCGGCCGGTCCCGTCAGCCCGGCCGTGACTCAGGGTCCGGCTTCCCACAGCAGCCGGTAGTACTCCGTGCGCTCGGCATCGGGCGCGATCCCGTACGCGTCGAGCAGCGGCTCCTGCCAGCCGTCGCCGTAGTTCCAGGTGGTCGACCAGGTGGCGATCGCCAGGTCGGACCAGCGGTCCGCGACGCCGAGAGCGCCGAGGTCCACGTGGCCGGCGAAGCGGCCGTCGGGGGTCAGCAGGGTGTTCGGGGCGCAGGTGTCGCCGTGGCAGACCACGAGCTTGTCGACCGGCGGGATGTCGGCCAGGCGCTTCAGGATCTCGGCCCGCGTGCGACCGGCGAAGTCGGGATGCCGCGTGCGGTCCGCGCGGCGGTCGGCATGGCGTTCGGCCTCGGCGACCCGCTCCTCGGCGGAGGCGCTGAAGGGGCACGCGGCGACGGGCAGGGCGTCGTGGAACGTCCGCAGACTCTCGCCGATGACGCGGATGGCGGTCGCAGGATCCTGCTTCCACCGGTCGACGACGGCCATCTCCCCGTCGAGCGCGGCGGTGATGAGCCACGCGCCCTCGGCGTTCGACGCCTGCTCCAGTACCCGCGGTACGGCCACGAACGCCCCGGCCCACCGCATGCGGGCCGCCTCACCTGCCAGGTCCAGTTCGCTGCCGGCCGGGGCCCACTTCGCGTAGCGCGCGTCCGGCCCGTCGCCGAGCCGGAAGGTCGAGGCGGCCTCGTTGTACCAGACCGGCACGATGGGCCGGCCGCCCGCCGCCGCGCGGACCGGGTCGGGGACCGGGTGGTCGGGCGGCGGGATGTTGGCGAAGCTGAGCGAGGTCACACCGGTGAGGATGCCAGGCGGCGGGTGTCCGGGCCGCATGCTTTTCGGGCCCGGTTCGCTCGTTTGACGCAATTTCGTGCCGATTTCGGCCATCGAGTGTTGACCGGGGCCGGCGCGCGGCTCGATCCTGGAGCGAGTCGGCTGGCGCGCGCTCCTTATCGAGGTTGGTGGCCCCCTTTGGGTGGGTGGGTCCTACCCCCGCCGCGCCGAAAGCGTCTCGCCCCTCTCAGTTCGGCTCCACCGCGAGCCGGTACCCCCGCTTCGTCACCGTCGCCACCACGTCCGCGTGCTCCCCGAGCGAGGTCCGCAGCCGCGCGACCGTCGCCTCCACCGCGTGCTCGTCGCGCCGCATGCCGGTCCAGACGCGGCGCAGCAGCTCGGCGCGGCTGAGGACGCGGCCGGGCTGGCGTGCCAGTTCGCGCAGGACGCCGGCCGGGAGGGGGGACAGGGGGACCGGGCGGCCGTCGATCAGGACCGCGTTGCCCTGCACCACGATGTCGCGGCCCGGGGTGTTCAGCCGCCGCCGCACGCGCGGTGGCAGCTCCTGCGTTATCACTCGGGCGAGCGAGCCCAGGCGGCCCCGGTCCGGCCACACCGGTGTGATGCCGTGCGGTTCCAGCGGCGCCGCGCACACCGGGCCGATGCAGGCCGCCAGCACGTCCGCCTGCATCGCGTCCACGACGCGGTTCAGGTTGCCGTCGTTCTCCGCCGCCGCCAGGAACGCCGCCGCGCCGGGGGCCGAGGTGAACGCCACCGCGTGCACCTGGCGCCGGACCACGGCCTCCACCAGGCGGCCGACCGCGGCCGTGTCCTGCGGCGCGCCCCACTGGTACACCGGCACCGGCACGACCTCGGCTCCGGCGCCGCGCAGGGCGTCGAGGAACCCGGTGTCGGCGCTGCCGTGCAGCTGCACCGCGATGCGGGTGCCGGTCAGGTCCCGGGCCAGCAGCCAGGCCAGCAACTCGGTCGAGGACTCCGATGGCGGCGAATACGTTTCGCGCATCCCACACTGCCGGATCGCTCCGGTGGCCTTCGGGCCCCGGGCGGCCAGGGTGGCGGACGCCAGCACCGTCGACAGCGGCTCGGCCAGGCCCCAGCCCTCGGCCGTGGAGATCCACGCCCGCCAGCCGATCCCGGTCGTCGCCACCGCGTAGTCCAGCGGCCCGCGCAGGCACTCCTCGGTCGCGGCCCGCAACACTCTGTCGTCGCTCAGGGGGATGATGCGCATGGTCGGAGCCATCATGATCTCCGCGCCGCGCCGCCGCAGCATCGCCCCGAGCTCTTCCCGCCGCCGGTCGGAAGTGATCGCCACGACGCAGCCGACCAGGGGTTCGGGGAGCGCTCCGGCCTGCGTGACCGTCGGTGAACCCGGGGTATCCGAATCGGTTGTCATCGTGTCCATGTGCCGCACTATCTCCACGTCCGATTACGGCGGTGTTGCCGACCGGCTACGGGGCGGTAAGACCGTTCGCGTTCGACTCGCGGCCCTGCGTAACCTCATTGGGCAACGCGTCATGTCGGAGAACTGACGGTGTGAGACCTCCGTCGCGTGGGGGTAACGGAGCGGCGCTGCGACGGAAACGCACGGTGGCGAGGCTGGGCCCATGGACACGTTCTCGCCGGTCACCCGCACCCACTGTCCGTACTGCGCGTTGCAGTGCGGGATGGAGCTGCACGCCGAGGTCGACGGGGCGGAAACTCGGCTGCGCGTCGCGGGTTGGGACGCGTTCCAGGTCACCAAAGGGGCGTTGTGTCAGAAGGGCGCGACCTCGGCCGAGCTGCTGAATCCGGCCGTGCGCCTGATGTCGCCGCTGATCCGCCGCGCCGCCGACGCCGAGCTGGAACCGGCGACGTGGGACGAAGCCCTCGACTTCGCGGCGCAGCGCCTGAAGTCGATCGCCGCCGAGCACGGCCGCGACGCGGTAGGCGTCTTCGGGGGCGGCGGCCTGACACATGAGAAGGCTTATTCACTCGGCAAGTTCGCCCGCGTCGTGTTGCAGACCCCGCACATCGATTACAACGGACGCTTCTGCATGAGCGCCGCGGCCGCAGCGTCGCAGCGCGCGTTCGGCGTGGACCGCGGCCTGCCGTTCCCACTGGCGGACGTGGCGCACACCGACGTGATCCTGCTGGTCGGCTCCAACCTCGCCGACACCATGCCGCCGGCGCTGCGGTACCTCACGGCGCAGCGGGAGAACGGCGGGCGGCTGATCGTCGTGGATCCGCGGCGGACGCGGACGGCCGAGCAGGCGGACCTGCATCTGCAACCGGTTCCCGGTACGGACGCGGCGCTGGCCGCCGGGCTGTTGCACGTGCTGATCGCCGAGCACCTGGTGGACGAGGAGTTCGTGGCCGCGCGGACCAGCGGGTTCGAGGAGGCGCGGGCCGAGGCGCAGCGGTGGTGGCCGGAGCGGGTCGAGGCGGTGTGCGGGGTGCCGGCGGGGGATGTGCGGGCGGCGGCGCGGATGTTCGCCGGTGGCGGTTCCGGCGGCGGCGGCGGTGCCGGTGCCGGTGGCGCCAGTACTGGCCCTTCCGGCACCGGCATGGTGCTCACCGCACGCGGCACCGAACAGCAGGCCGACGGCGCCGACGCCGTGAACGCCTGGATCAACCTGGCGCTCGCGGCGGGCAAGGCGGGACGTCCCTACTGCGGGTATGGCGCCATCACCGGCCAGGGCAACGGCCAGGGCGGACGCGAGCACGGGCAGAAGGCCGACCAGCTCCCCGGCTACCGCAAGATCACGGATCCGGCGGCGCGGGAGTACGTCGCGTCGGTGTGGGGCGTTTCGGCGGACGCGTTGCCGGGGCCGGGACGTCCGGCGGTGGAGCTGCTGGCATCGTGCGGTGCTGATATACGAGCCCTGTTGGTGGCGGGCTCGAATCCGGTGGTGTCGGCACCGGATGCGGACTTCGTGACATCGCGGTTGCAGGCGTTGGAGTTCCTGGCCGTGTGTGACGTGGTGTTGTCGGAGACGGCAGCGCTGGCAGACGTGGTGTTCCCGGTGACTCAGTGGGCTGAGGAGTCCGGGACCGTGACGAACCTGGAAGGCAGGGTGCTGCTACGTCGCCAGGCCGTGACGCCGCCCGACGGAGTGCGCTCTGATCTGTTGGTGATGGGAGGTCTGGCGGAGCGGTTGGGGTGGCCGAAGTTCCTGACCTCGCCGGCCGAGATCTTCGACGAGCTGGCCCTGGCCTCGGCTGGGGGAGTGGCGGACTATTCGGGACTGTCGCACGAGCGGCTGGACGCGACCTCGGAAGGCGCCGGGCTGCACTGGCCGTGCCCGACGCCGGACCACCCGGGGACGCCGCGGATGTTCCTGGACACGTTCGGGACGCCGGACGGCCTGGCGCGCTTCGTGCCCGTCGCCTGCGAGCCGGCGGGCGAGGAACCGTGCGCGGAGTTCCCATACCGGCTGACCACGGGCCGGGTGCTGGCGCAGTACCAGTCGGGGGCGCAGACGCGGCGGGTGCGTGCGCTGAACAAGGCCGAGCCGGGGCCGTTCGTGCAGCTGCACCCGGATCTCGCGGCGGCGCTCGCGGTCGGCGAGGGCGACCCGGTGCGGGTGACGAGCCGGCGCGGGACGGCGGTCGCGGCGGCGCGTATCAGCGACGTGATCCGCCCGGACACGGTGTTCATGCCCTTCCACTGGTCCGGGCCGGGGAAGGCGAACGCGCTGACGCGGCGCACCACTGACCCGGTGTCGGGGATGCCGGCGTTCAAGACCGCCGCGGTGCGGCTGGAGGCGGCGACGTGAGCCGCGTCGTGGTGGCCGGCGCCGGGCTCGCGGGGCACGAGGTGGTGCGGCGGCTGCTAGCCGATCCCGCGTTCGACGGCACGATCACCTGGCACGCCGGGGAGCCGGGGCACCCGTATAACAGGGTGCTGCTGACGGATCTGCTGGCCGGGCGGCACGCGCCGAAGGCGATCGAGCTGCCGACGCTGCGCGACCCGCGCCTGACCTACGAGACCAGGCAGCTCCGCAACATCGCCGGCGCCGAGTTCGACCACCTGGTGCTCGCCACGGGAGCCGAGCCGGTGATTCCGCCGGTGCGGGGGAATGCGGTGGCGCTGCGGACGCTCGCCGATGTGCGGACGATCCTCGCCGAGCTTGATGGTGACTTCGACGGTCGAATGCCCGGCGGCGCGCGCGGCGGATCAGGCAGCGGCGCGGGACCCGCCGGCCGCAAGAACAGCGAGTCGAGCCGCGGTGGCAGCTCTGGCATGGCGCAGATCGGCCGTGGCTTGCTGTCCGGGTTCGGCAACCGCAGGCATGGTGGGAATCGTCGCGTCGCGGTGATCGGCGGCGGCCCGCTCGGCGTCGAGACAGCGTGCGCGCTGGCCAGCCGTGGCGTGCGGGTCGAACTCGTGCACCGGGGCCCGCATCTCCTGTCCCGCTGGCTCGATGCCGAGTCGGGCGCTCTCCTCGCCGGCTCGCTCACCGAGGCCGGCATCGTCGTGCACTGCGACACCGACGTCTCGGCCGCGACCGGCATCTGGCCGACCGCCGATCTCGTGATTCTCGCCTGCGGCGTTCAGCCCCGCGTCGCGCTGGCGCGTGCCGCGGGACTGCCGATCGGCGCCGGAATCCTCGTCGACACATCCGGTCGTTCCCTCGGCGACGAGCGGATCTTCGCTGTCGGTGACTGCGCTGAAACCATCGGCGTGGGTGCTGCGGGCGGTGCGCTCGCGGCGTTGGACGGCGCGCGGCGTGCTGTGGCGGCGATCGGCGGGGCGCTGGTTTTGCCGTCGCTGCCTGCCGTTTCGCCCCTGCGCCTGCGCCTGCGCACGTACGACATCCCTGGCGCCGATGTTGCCGTTCTTGGTCGTCCTCGCGCCGAAGCGTCCATCCAGTTCACCGACCAGCGGCGCCGTACACGTAAGGTGCTCGCGCTCGACGGTGACGTGCCGGTGGCCGCTGCGCTGGTCGGCGACGTCACGGCCGCTGCCGCCCTGGCCTTGGCCATAGCGCGGCCGACCGCTCCCGCGCCGCTGTCGCCGGCCGCACTGCTCGCGTCCCCGGTGCTCGCGTCCCCAGTTCTCACATCGCCGCTTCTCACATCGTAGGCGGGCCACGGTGCGGGCGGTTTCGGCGAGGCGTAACAAACCCGAATCGGACGGGAAACGGCGCGGCGGCAGCCTGGAGGACATGAGCCCCTCGCAGCGCACCGTCCTCGTCGTCGGTCACGGCATGGTCGCCCACCGCTTCGTCTCCAGCCTGCTGGAGCACGGGCAGCCGGCGCCGGCCGTCACCGTCTTCGGGGCCGAGGACCGGCCCGCCTACGACCGGGTCCGCCTCTCGTCGTGGTTCGACGACCGCGACCAGACCTCCCTGCACCTCGACCCGTACCCCGACGGGGCCGTCGAGGTGGTCAGCGGGGTCGCGGTCGCGAGTGTCGACCGGGTGGCGCAGACCGTCACCGCCGCGGACGGCAGCGTGCGCAGCTACGACGCGCTGGTGCTGGCCACCGGCTCCCGGCCGTTCGTGCCGCCGGTGGAGAACCACCAGGCGCCCGGTTGCTTCGTGTACCGGACGTTGGACGACGTCGAGGCCATCGCGGCCTACGCCGCCGAGAACGGCCGCAGCGTCGGCGTCGTGGTCGGCGGCGGGCTGCTCGGGCTGGAGGCCGCCAAGGCGCTGACCAGCCTGGGGCTGAAGACCACGGTCGTGGAGTTCGCGCCGCGCCTGATGCCGCTGCAGGTGGATGACGGCGGCGCGGCCGCGTTGCAGGGCCGGATCGCAGAGCTCGGAGTCACGCTGCACACCGGCACCCGCCTGGACAAGGTCCTGGTCAATGCCGACGGGGTCGCCACCGCCGTGCAGGCGATCCGCGGCGAGGACGTCGAGACCATCGAGGCCGACCTGGTCGTCTTCGCCGCCGGCGTGCGGCCCGAGGACGGCCTGGCCCGCGCCTCGGGGCTGGACGTCGGCGAGCGCGGCGGCATCGTCATCGACGAGCTGTGCCGCACCTCCGACCCGCGCGTCTACGCGATCGGCGAGTGTGCCCTGGCCGCCGACGGCCGGGTCTACGGCCTGGTCGCGCCCGGGTATCAGATGGCTGAGACGGCCGCCGCGCATCTCGCCGAACTGGTCGAGGGCCGCACCTTCACCGGCGCCGACACCTCGACCAAGCTCAAGCTGCTCGGCGTGGAGGTGGCCAGCTTCGGCGACGCCTTCGGGGCCGCGGACGGCGCGATGTCCGCCACCTACAGCGACTCCCGCCGCCAGGTCTACCGCAAGCTCACCATCGCCCAGGACGGCCGGCTGCTCGGCGGCATCCTGGTCGGCGACGCCGGGGACTACGGCACGCTGCGCGCCCTGGTCGGCGAGCAGCCGCCGGCCGCGCCCGAAGCGCTGCTGCTGCCGGCCGGAACCGCCGGCTCCGCCGGGATCGGGCCCTCCGCCCTGCCGGACGCGGCCGTCCTGTGCTCGTGCCACAACGTCACCAAGGGCGCGATCTGCGGCGCCATCCACGACCTCGTCGAGAAGGGCGACGGCGAGGTGACGCCGAAGCAGATCGGCGGCTGCACCAAGGCCGGGACCGGCTGCGGGTCGTGTGTCACTTCGATCAAGGCCCTGATCAAATCGGAAGGCGGAGGCGGTAGCTCAGCCCTCTGCGAACACTTCACGCAGACCCGCTCGGAGCTCTACACCATCGTCCGCCGCGACCACATCACCACCTACGCCGAACTGCTGGCCAAGCACGGCACCGCCGCGAAGAACGTCACCGACGGCTGCGACGTCTGCAAGCCCGCCGTGGGCTCGATCCTCGCCTCTCTCGGAGGCCTGCTCGCCGAGGGCGACAGCAAGCCGCACGTTCTCGACGGCGGCCAAGCGGCCCTGCAGGACACCAACGACCACGTCCTGGCCAACCTGCAGCGCAACGGCTCCTACTCGGTCGTCCCGCGCATCCCCGGCGGCGAGATCACGCCGGACAAGCTCATCGTCATCGGCGAGGTGGCGCGCGACTTCGGCCTCTACACGAAGATCACCGGCGGCCAGCGCATCGACCTGTTCGGGGCGACGATGGCCGACCTGCCGAAGATCTGGCAGCGGCTGGTCGACGCGGGCTTCGAGTCGGGGCACGCCTACGGCAAGGCGTTGCGGACCGTGAAGTCGTGCGTCGGTTCCACCTGGTGCCGCTACGGCGTCCAGGACTCCGTGAAGATGGCCATCGACCTGGAGCTGCGCTACCGGGGCCTGCGGGCGCCGCACAAGATCAAGATGGCGGTGTCCGGCTGCGCCCGGGAGTGCGCCGAGGCGCAGTCCAAGGACGTCGGCGTCATCGCCACCGAGCGCGGCTGGAACCTCTACGTCGGCGGCAACGGAGGCGCCCGGCCCCGGCACGCCGACCTGCTGGCCACCGACCTCGACGACGAGACGCTGATCCGCACCATCGACCGCTTCCTGGCCCTGTACATCGCCGAGGCCGACCGGCTGGAGCGCACCGCGACCTGGGTCGAGCGCTACGAGGGCGGCCTGGACCGGCTTCGCAGTGTCCTGATCGACGACGTCGAGGAGCGCGGCGTGGAGTTGGAGGCGCTGATCGCGGCGCACGTCGAGGCCTACACCGACGAATGGCGCGCGGTGCTGGAGGACCCGGCGAAGCTGGCCCGCTTCGCCACCTTCGTCAACGCGCCGGACGCGCCCGACCCGACCGTCGCGTTCGTGCCCGAACGCGGACAGATCAAGCCGCTGCTGACTCTTGGGAGGCGCTGATGTCTATCGAACTCGCCCGCGACGAGGTGCAGGCGGATGCCTGGACCGCTGTGTGTAAGTACACGGAGTTGGAACCGGGTCGTGGCGTGGCCGCGCTGGTCGACGGCGAGGCGGTGGCGGTGTTCCGGTTGGGTGACGGATCGCTCTACGCGGTCGGCAACACCGATCCGTTCTGCGGCGCGTCGGTCATCTCGCGGGGGATCACCGGGATGCGCGGCGACGGCACCGCGACCGTCGCTTCGCCGATGTACAAAGATGTGTTCGACCTGGCGACGGGAGTCGCGCTGGAGGCGCCGGACGTGCGCCTGCCGGTGTTCGCCGTACGTCGGCACCGGGGCATGGTGTGGGTCGCGCCGGATGTCACATCGGATTACGCGCAGGATGCGGAACTCCTCATGGAGCCGACTCTGGTGGCATGAACAGCCGAAACAGGGCGCTCATAGCGTGAGGTCACGCTCACCGGAAACGATCGAAGGAGGAGAGCCGTGACCGTGACCGCCACCGATTCCGCTCAGTCGGACCGAACTCTGCTGGACACCTGGAACCCCGAGAACGAGGACCTGTGGGCCGCCGGCGGGCGCCGCATCGCCCGCCGCAACCTCGTTCTGTCGATCCTCTCGGAGCACATCGGCTTCTCGGTGTGGTCGCTGTGGTCGGTGCTGGTGCTGTTCCTCGGCCCCGCCTACCACGTCGACGCCGCCGGGAAGTTCCTGCTCACCTCCGTGCCCACGCTGGTGGGCTCGGTGCTGAGGCTGCCGTACAGCTTCGCCGTCACCCGCTTCGGGGGCCGGAACTGGACGGTCTTCAGCGCCCTGATCCTGCTGGTGCCCTGCGCGCTGGCGGCCTTCCTGGTCAAGCCCGGGGTGTCGTACTCGACGCTGCTGGTGCTGGCCGCGATCACCGGCGTCGGCGGCGGGAACTTCGCCTCGTCGATGACCAACATCAACGCCTTCTACCCCGACCGGCTCAAGGGCTGGGCGCTGGGGCTGAACGCCGGCGGCGGGAACATCGGCGTGGCGGCCGTGCAGCTCGTCGGGCTGGCGGTGCTGGCCTGGAGCGGCAAGGGGCATCCGGGGCTGGTGGCCGGGATCTACCTGCCGCTGATCGTGGTGGCCGCGGTCGGCTCGGCGCTGTATATGGACAACCTGCCGAACCGGCGCGCCGAGAAGGGGGCGATCCGGGAGGTCGCCAAGCGGGGCGACACCTGGATCATCTCAGTGCTCTACATCGGTACCTTCGGATCGTTCATCGGCTTCGGGTTCGCCTTCGGCCAGGTGCTCCAGGTGCAGTTCAAGCACGACTTCGCGACTCCGATCGACGCGGCGTACCTGACGTTCCTGGGCCCGCTGCTGGGCTCGCTGTCCCGCCCGATCGGCGGCCGGCTCGCCGACCGCTTCGGCGGTGCGCGGGTGAGTCTGGCGACGTTCGCCGCCATGGCCGTCGGAGCCGCCGTCGTGCTCGCCGCTTCGCGGGCGGCGTCGCTGGCGGTGTTCGTGACCGGCTTCGTGCTGCTGTTCGTGTTCAGCGGGGTCGGCAACGGCTCGGTCTACAAGATGATCCCGGGGTTGTTCGCCGACCAGGCCGAGGCCACGGCCCGGCGGCTCAGCGGGGCGCTGATCGGACTGGCCGGGGCGGTCGGGGCATTCGGGGGAGTGCTGGTGAACCTGGCGTTCCGGCAGTCGTTCCTGAGCACCAAGAACGGCGACGCCGCCTACCTGACGTTCCTCGTCTTCTACGCGCTGTGTGCCGCGTTGACGTGGGCTGCGTTCCTGCGACGCCGGGCGGTGGTCCTGCGACACCAGGCCGTGTGAGGGGCCGTGTGAGGCCGGCCGGGCCGCATGAGGCCGGCCCTGCGACACCGGGCCGTGTGAGGCCGGCCGGGTGTCATGAGGCCGGCTGAGCCCCCGGACGACTGCTTTATGGAGCGACGAAAAAGCTTCGGCGTGTTGTTCCCCGGGGTCACTCGATCGGCCCAGTCACTCGATCGGCCCAGAGTTCGGCGGCCCAGAGTCCGGGACGAGCTCCGGATCGCCTGGCAGCGCCGGCAGGTGGTCCGTCTCGTCGAAGACCAGCAGCGTCCGGGTGGAGCGCACCCCCGGCATGTTCTGGATGTGGGCGAAGACCAGGTCCCGCAGCGTCTTGTTGGAGGCGCTGCGGACCAGCAGCAGGACGTCGAAGTCGCCGCTGACCAGCGCCACGTGCTCCACCCACGGCAGTGCCGCCAGGGTGTCGCGGATCTGGCGCCAGCTGTTCTGTTCGACCTTCATGGTCAGGTAGGCCGAGGTGCTGAAGCCCACGCGCTCGGGATCGACCTGGATCGTGAAGCGGCGGATCACACCGTCATCGAGCAGGCGTTTCACGCGCGTGTAGACGTGCGCGCGGGACACGTGGACGGCGGCGGCCAGGTCGCGCATCGACATCCGGCCGTCCTGCTGGAGCAGATGGACGATTCGACGGTCCGTGTCGTCCAGCGTGGACGGTCGGCCCGGGTTAGCGGTGCTCATGGCTCCAATTGTCTCCGATCTTGCATGCTCACTGGTCAACCGGCATGTGCCGAACAAAGAATCGGCATCACACTGCCATAGCACCGCCGACACGTGACCCTGTTCAACGGAGACGACGTGACCGTTCTCGCCACGCCCGACAAGACCGGGTCGGGCTTCCCGCTCGGGTTCGACGCGATATTGGACCCCTCGCCCCTGCAGTACCTCGACGAGCACGGCGCGCTCTCCGGCGCCCTGCGCGACGACGCCCCCGAGCTGGACTCGAAGGAGCTGCTGGCCACCTGGCGCGCCATGGTGATCGGGCGGCGGTTCGACGTGCAGGCCACCACGATGGTCCGGCAGGGCCGGCTGGCCGTCTACCCCTCGTCCTACGGCCAGGAGGCGTGCGAGATCGGCGCGATCCTCGCGCTGCGTCCCACCGACTGGTTCTTCCCGACCTACCGCGACTGCGTGTCGATGGTGACCCGCGGCATCGACACCGTGGAGACGCTGACCCTGCTGCGCGGCGACTGGCACTGCGGCTACGACCCGCAGCGCTGGCGCACCGCCCCGCAGTGCACGCCGCTGGCCACCCAGGCCCCGCACGCCGCCGGGCTCGCGCTGGCCGCCAAGCTGGCCGGCGACGACACCGTCGCGCTGGCGTTCTGCGGCGACGGCGGGACCTCCGAGGGCGATTTCCACGAGGCGCTGAACTTCGCCGCGGTGTATCAGGCCCCTGTCATCTTCTTCGTGCAGAACAACCAGTACGCCATCTCGGTGCCGCTGGCCAAGCAGACGCGGGCCGCGGCGCTCGCGCACAAGGCCGTCGGGTACGGCATGGCCGGCGTGCGGGTGGACGGCAACGACGTGATCGCCGTGCGGCGCGCGGTCGCCGAGGCCGCCGAGCGGGCCCGGCGGGGCGAGGGCCCGACGCTGATCGAGGCCGTCACCTACCGGATGCAGGCGCACACCAACGCCGACGACGCCAGCCGGTACCGGGAGGAATCAGAGGTCGAGTACTGGAAGGTGCGCGACCCGCTGGCACGGCTGGAGACGTACCTGAAGGCGGCGGGGCTGCTGACAGACGACGTCATCGCCGAGGCGAATCAGGTCGCTGAGGAGCTGGCGAACGACATGCGGGCCCGGCTCGGCGAGGAGCCGGAGGTGGACCACCGCGACATGTTCGCGTACGTCTACGCCGAGCCGACGCCGCAGCTGCTGGAGCAGGCTGCCGCACTTCAAGCGGAGATCGATGCAGCCCAGCTCGATGCGGCTGAGTTCGATGCTGCCGAGCTCGACGCCGAGAGCGAGGCCGCGCGATGACCGCCACGCTCGACGGTGCCGTGAAGAGCACTGAGATCTCCCTGGCGCAGGCTGTGAATCGGGCGCTGCGCGACGCGATGACGGCCGACGAGAAGGTGGTCGTCTTCGGCGAGGACGTCGGCGTGCTCGGCGGCGTCTTCCGCGTCACCGACGGCCTGACCCGCGACTTCGGCGAGCAGCGCTGCTTCGACACGCCGCTGGCCGAGGCGGGCATCATGGGCACCGCGATCGGCATGGCGATGTACGGGTTCCGGCCGGTCGTGGAGATGCAGTTCGACGCGTTCTCCTACCCGGCCTTCGAGCAGATCGCCTCGCACCTGGCGAAGATGCGCAACCGGACGCGCGGCGCGCTGCCGCTGCCGGTGGTCGTGCGGGTGCCCTACGGCGGCGGGATCGGCGGCGTGGAGCACCACTCGGACTCCTCCGAGGGGTACTTCGTCGCCACGCCCGGCCTGCACGTGGTGACGCCGGCGACGGTGTCGGACGCGTACACGCTGCTGCGCGCGGCGATCGAGTCGGACGACCCGGTGATCTTCATGGAGCCCAAGCGGCTCTACTGGTCGAAGGACCAGCTGGACACGGCCGGCCCGGCCATCGGCCAGGCCACGGTGCGGCGTCAGGGCACTGATGCGACGCTGATCGCCTACGGCCCGACGGTGCAGACCGCGCTGGAGGCCGCCGAGGCCGGCGCGGCGGAAGGCTACGACCTGGAGGTCGTGGACCTGCGCTCGATCGTGCCCTTCGACGACGCGACGGTGACCGCCTCGGTGCGCAAGACCGGGCGCGCGGTGGTGATCCACGAGGCCGCAGGCTTCGGCGGGACCGGCGCGGAGATCGCGGCGCGGGTGTCGGAGCGTTGCTTCCACTGGCTGGAGGCGCCGGTGCGCCGGGTGACCGGGTTCGACATCCCGTACCCGCCGCCGAAGCTGGAGCGGCACCACCTGCCGTCGGTGGACCGGATCCTGGACGCGGTGGCGTCGTTGCAGTGGGAGGACCGGTGAGCACTCGCGAGTTCCTGCTGCCGGACCTCGGCGAGGGGCTGACCGAGGCCGAGATCATCGCCTGGCACGTGGCGGTCGGCGAGCACGTCGCGGTCGACCAGGTGGTGTGCGAGGTCGAGACGGCGAAGGCCTCGGTGGAGGTGCCCTGTCCGTACGCCGGCGAGGTCGTCGAGCTGTACGGGGCGGTCGGGGATGTGGTGGATGTCGGGAAGCCGCTGATCAGCGTCGCGAGTGTCGCGGCGGTGGTGGCGGCACCGGAAGAGCCGGCGGACCGGGCTCGGCTCGATGCCGAGGCCAAAAACGGCAAGACGAAGCAGAGCTCTGGCAACGTCCTCGTCGGCTACGGCACTGTCGAAAGCGGCGGCGTCCGCCGTCGGCGGGTCGTGAGCGGGTTCGGTGGGCACGCTGCTGTGCCGCCGCGCGTGCATGTGGCGCCGGTTGTGGTTGCCGATGCCGCCGCGGTCGAGCGGAAGGGCGGCCGGATTCCGGTTGTCTCGCCGTTGGTGCGCCGGCTGGCTAGGGAGGGTGGGCTCGATCTGGCGTCGGTGCAGGGGTCGGGTCCTGAGGGCTTGATCATGCGGCGCGATGTTGAGGCGGCTTTGGCTGCCCCGGCTGCTGCTCCCGTTTCGTCGAGTACTGGCATCGCTGAGCGTGAGCGGTTGCCGTTGCGCGGTTTGCGCAAGACCGTTGCCGACAAGCTGTCGCGTTCGCGGCGCGAGATTCCGGATGCGACGACGTGGGTTGATGTCGATGCGACCGGGCTGATGGAGCTGCGGGCGACGCTGAATCGGGACGCGTCCGTTCCGAAGATCAGTCTGCTGGCTGTGTTGGCGCGGATTTGTGTTGCGGGTCTGGCGCGCTATCCGGAGTTGAACGCGACCGTCGATGTTGAGCGGCAGGAGATCGTCCGGTACGCCGACGTGAATCTCGGCTTCGCCGCGCAGACGGATCGCGGTTTGGTCGTCCCGGTCGTGCGGGGGGCGCATCGGATGTCGACCGAGGAGTTGTCGGCCGAGTTCGAGCGTTTGACCGCGGGGGCGCGCGCGGGCTCGCTGCCGGTGTCGGAGCTGACCGGCTCCACGTTCACGCTGAACAACTACGGCGTCTACGGCGTCGACGGCTCCACGCCGATCCTGAACCATCCCGAGGCCGCGATGCTCGGGGTGGGGCGGATCGTGAAGAAGCCGTGGGTGGTCGGCGACGAGCTGGCCGTCCGCCAGGTCACGCAGCTGTCGTTCACCTTCGATCATCGGGTGTGCGACGGCGGCGTGGCCGGCGGGTTCCTGCGCTACGTCGCGGATCTGGTCGAGGAGCCGACGCGGTTGCTGCGCGGGTTGTAGTGCTGCGAATGCCGGGGGCCTGACAGAGAGCGCTGTCAGGCCCCTGGTTTCGTGCTACGGCATGAAGGCTGCGGCGGCCAGCCGGTTCGCCTTCTCCAGCCCGGCCTCGGCGGCCACGTCGGTGACGCCGGTCGAGACGATGCCGACGTGCCGCAGGTCGCGGGTGGCGAACATGGCGGTGAAGTAGCCCATGTCCTCGCCGGTCTTGCCCCACAGGACGGTCCCGTCGGGCAGCGTGTCGGTGCCGATGCCCAGGCCGAAGCAGGCCTTGCCCTTGTCCGGGCCGCTCTGGCAGTTCCCTGAGTCGCCGGTGTACGGCAGCAGGTCGCCGGCGGCGTCGTGGGGGAGCGCGAGCATCTGCGTCAGCTGCGCATGCGGCAGGAGCCGCCCCTGGAACAGCACGGTGATGAACCTGTTGAGGTCGCCGGTCGTGGAGATCATGCTCGACGGGTCGCCGCCGGCGGCGCTGACGTCCGTGACAGTGCCCTGACTTTCGGTCAGATAGCCGTGCATGTACGGCGACGGCATCCGCGGCGCGCCTTGCGGAACGAAAGTGCCGGTCAGGTGCAGTGGCCGGACGATGCGGGCCTCGACCTCGTCACCGAACGAGTGCCCGGTGACGTGCTCGATGAGCAGCCCGACGATGCGGAAGTTCAGCGAGTTGTAGCTCTGCGCGGTCCCGGGGGCGAAGACCGGGCCGGGCCACGGACGGCCGGCGGGCCGCAGTGTCGAGTCGATGATCTGTCGGAAGCCCTGGTACTCGAAGCGCCCGGCGATCAGCTGGTCGGTGGTCATGGACGGCCCGCCGTCGCCGATCTGCGGCAGCCCGCTGGTCATGTTCAGCAACTGGCGCAGCGTGATCGGCTGGAACGTCGCGGGTAGCAGGCCGGGCAGGTACTGCTGCACGCTCTGGTCGAGGTCCACGCGATGCTCGGCGGCGAGCTGCAACAACACGACGGCCGAGAACGTCTTGCTGATGCTGCCGATGCGGAAGTGCGCGTCGTCGGCGACCGGCCCGCCGGTCTGCGTGTCGCCGGCCGAGCCGCGCCACGTCTGTCCATCGCTCCGCACGAGCGCGACCGCTCCGGCCGCCGCCTCGCCGGGGCGCATGGCGATCGCCTGCTGCAACGTGGCCGGGTTGAGCGCCGGGGCGGTGGTGCGCGGTGTGGCCACGGCGGTGGCGCTGAGCGACGGTGTGGCGGCGGAAGCTTCGGCAACGACAGCAAACCCCGTCACGGCCGTCGCGAGTGCGGTGAACGCGGCGGCCGCAGCCCTGCGCTTGGCGTTGATTCGCATCATGGGGACCACGGTAGGGGATTGCAGAGACTCTTTGCAAACAGTTCTGCAAACAAGCTCTGCAAGTGCTTGCGCAACTACTCCTGCGCGGCGGTCACCCGCGCGTTCCGCAGTGTCACGACCAGCGTCAGCACACCGAGCGCGCCGACCGCGAGCAGCAGCGTGGCCGGGGAGGCGACGCTCTTGAACGCGGACAACAGATACGGCGCCGCGAAGCCGACGTAGGTGAAGGCCTGGAACACCGCGGTCATCCCGGCCAGATCTTCGGGCGGTGCCAGTCGCTGGACCTCGGCGAGGCCGAAAACCAGCAGGACGCCGTACCCGAAGCCCATGATCACCGCCGCCGCCAGCGTCAGGACCGCCTGCCAGGCGCCGATGTCGTTCAGGGCGGCGACGCCGGCGTCGGCGAGGGTGCCACCGGTGACCAGGGCCAGGCCCACGGTCAGCAGGCGAGGCCGGGCCCGGTTCTGGCCCGCCGGGGACGCCGCGATCTTCCGCGCGACCGGCTGGATCAGGACACCGGACATCGCGGTCACCATCGCGACGGCACCGGCGTAGATCAGGGAGAAGCTCTTGACGTGCCCCGCCGCCAGGCCCGGGAGGTAGACCATGGCGATCGTCGCGGCGCCGAACACCCACGGCGCCATCGGCAGCAGCACGCCGACGAAGCGCCGGTCGGAGAAGCCGCGCAGGCGGAGCAGGCCGCTGCCGAGGACGCCGGATCGCTTGCGCTGCACCGTTTCCGGGGCTTGGGACAGCATCACCAGAGCCACCGCGGCCAGAATCAGCTGTGGAATATAAGGAGTCTCGTATGCCGCCGGTCCCCACTGCACCAGCACACCGGCGATCAGTGGTCCCAGGCCGAATCCGACCGTCATGGCGATCGACGTGCGCCGGGCCCCGGCACCGGCTCCGGCCACCGGATTCGCCGCCGACAGCTCCTTCACCCACGCGCTGCCCGCGCTGAACGCCGCGCCGCTGGCGATGCCCATCAGCACGCGGCCCACGGACAGCCAGGCCAGGCCGTGGGAGCCGAGCATCAGCACCACGCCGGAGAGCATCGACAGCAGCACCGCGAACGTCACGACCGGACGGCGCCCGACGCGGTCCGACAGCGGGCCGGCGACCAGCAGGCCCGGCACGAGACCGGCCGCGTAGAGCCCGAAGATCGCCTCGCCGGCCGACGCCGAGACACCCAGCTTCTCGCGGTACAGCAGAACCATCGGCGCGAACTGGTTCGCGCCCCAGCCGACCGCGGTCAGCGCGAGCGCGGCGCGGGCCCAGGTCTCCTTGGGCGACCGCGACGGAGTCTCCATCGCGGTGTTCTTCACGTCTGTAAGGCTCATACGTCCGATGATCTCTTGCGCTCGATGGGCCGCCCAGTGGCAGGAATGACATGTAGCGCTAAGATGCTGCCATGGGTAGGAACAGCGTCGCCGCGCACGTCACCAAGGGCCGCGCGAAGGGCCACGCGACGGGCCGGGCCAAGGGCCGCGCCAAGCACATGGTCGCAGTGGCCGTCGCCGAAGGCGCGCCGATCTTCGAGATCTCGATCCCGGTCGAGATCTTCGGCCGGATCCGGCCCGGCATGCCCGAGCTGGGCTACGACGTCCGGGTCTGCAACCCCGAATCAGGGCCCGTGCCTGCCGGTGGTGGCTTCACCGCAGACAGCGGCGACACCTACGCCCTGCTCGCCGAGGCCGACACGGTGATCGTGCCGGCGGTGCGGGACGTCACCGAGGAGCTGCCGGCGGACCTCGTCGCGGCCGTGCGGGAAGCGCACGCCAACGGCGCCCGCGTGGCGTCCCTGTGCACCGGAGCGTTCGTGCTGGCCGCCGCCGGGCTGCTCGACGGCCGTCGCGCCACCACGCACTGGCTGTACGCCCGGGAGTTCCAGGCGCGCTTCCCGGCGGTGGACTTCGATCCCGCGGTGCTCTACATCGACCACGGCGACGTGCTCACCAGCGCCGGCACCACCGCCGGCATCGACCTGTGCCTGGCCATGGTCGCCGCCGACCACGGCGCGGACATCGCGAACACACTGGCCCGGCGCCTGGTGGCGCCGACGCACCGCAGCGGCGGACAGGCTCAGTACGTTGAGACGCCCGCGCCGCCGGACCGGCGCGACAGCCTGGGCCCGCTGCTGGACTGGATGCGGACGCACCTGTCCGAGACGCTGACCGTCGCCGATCTCGCACGGCACGCGAACATGGCAGAGCGCACCCTGATCCGCCGCTTCCACACCGCCGTGGGCACAACGCCGGGCAAATGGCTGACCGAGCAACGGGTTCTGCACGCGCGCCGGCTGCTGGAGACGACCGACCTGCCGGTGGAGCGCGTGGCCTCGGCGGCCGGGCTCGGCGGCGCGGCCAACCTGCGGCACCACTTCACGGAGGTCGTGGGTGTAGCGCCGAGCGACTACCGGCGGGCGTTTCGTAAGCCCGGGGTCTGATTCGGGGACGGTGGGACCGCTTATCTTGGATGCGCAGCCCTGTGCGTGAGGAGGCTATGTGAGCGGCGACTTGTGGTGCGGCGGCGTCATCGACGACTTGGAGTCCGATTACGAGAACACCGGGTACGGCCGCGAATGCCTTGTCCGGCTGGGCGATCCGACGCCTCCACCGCCGCCTCCGCCGCCGATCATGGACCGGCCGATGATGGGGGACTACTGGCGCTGTCTGCGGCACTTCAACGACTACCCGGCGCGCGCCGGCGCCCTGTGGACCGGTTGCCGAAGGCGATCCGGGCGTCGATGGCAGAGGGGTCGGCCGCGCCGTTGGCCGTTGCGGTGCGGGAGAAGCCTTTCCGGGATCGGAAGGCGGCGATCAACGCGGCGGCTGCCGAGCTGCGGCACGACCGTGTGCTTGATTCGCCGTTGCCGTGGCTAGGATCGGGCCAGGCGATACGGGAGGCTTGATGCTGGAGCTTGAGGGGCTGCGCAAACGCTACGGCGACCGCGTCGCGCTGGACGGCGTGACGTTCTCCGTGCGTCCGGGGGAGCTGTACGGCTTCGTCGGGACGAACGGCGCGGGCAAGACCACGACGATGCGGATCACGCTCGGCGTGCTCGAACCGGATGCCGGGAGCGTGCGGTTCCGGGGCAGATCGGTCGATACCGCGACCCGGCGCACCTTCGGCTACATGCCCGAGGAGCGCGGCCTGTACCCGAAGATGCGGGTCGGCGACCAGCTGCGCTACCTCGCCGAGCTGCACGGCATGAGCCGCGGCGACGCCGCCAAGGCCACCGGCTACTGGATGGAGCGGCTGTCGGTCGCCGAGCGGGCCGGGGACCGGGTCGAGGCGCTGTCGCTGGGCAACCAGCAGCGGGTGCAGCTGGCCGCGGCGCTGGTGCACCACCCGGCGGTGCTGGTGCTGGACGAGCCGTTCTCCGGGCTGGACCCGGTCGGCGTCGACAACCTCGCCGAGGTGCTGCGCGAGCGGGCCGCCGAGGGCGTGCCGGTGGTGTTCTCCAGCCATCAGCTGGAGCTGGTCGAGCGGCTGTGCGACTCGATCGGGATCATCTACCGGGGCCGGATGGTCGCCACCGGGACCGTGGACGAGCTGCGGGCCTCGCGCGCCGAGCGGGCGCTGCGGATCGGGACCGACGCCGCCGCCGGCTGGGCCGACGGGCTCGTCGGCGTGCAGTCGGCCGAGTACGGGCCGACGACGATACTGATCCTCACCGGCGAGGCCGACGACCAGGCGATTCTGGACGCCGCGCGGGCTTTGGGGCCGGTGCGGGAGTTCACGCCGCTGCGGCCGAGCCTGGCGGACCTGTTCCGGGAGGCTGTCGCGGAGCACGACGGCGATGGTGCGGGTGACGGCGAGGGCGTCGGCGCGGGTGGTGGCGCCGGCGGCACCGGTGGCGAGGCCGATGGTGGCGGTTCCGGTGGTGCGGGCCGGGTCGGCGGCGGCCGCGCGCCTGCCGGGCTCGCCGGGCGGGTCTGGCGTGCCGCGCGCGCGGCACGTACAGGTCAGGCGGGGCGGGCGAGTCAGTCCAGCCGGGCCGGTCAGGTCAGTCAGGCGAGCCAGACCAGCCAGACCAGCCAGGCGAGCCAGGCCAGCCAGGCCAGCCAAGATGGCTCCGCCGACCAAGAAGGAGCCCGCGCGTGAACCGCAACCGTCAGGCCGTGCGGCTCGTCATGCGCCGGGAGTTCGTCGAGCGGGGTCGGGACCGCGGTTTCGCGATCGCGGTGGCGTTCTCGCTGCTGATCGTGCTGGTCGCCGTGGTGATCTCGGCGCTGGTCTCGGGGCGGGACAAGACGCCGTCGTTCACCGTCGGCTTCGCCGGACCGCGCGCCGCCGTCGAGCAGCAGTACGCCGAGCGCCAGGCTCCGGCCTACAAGATCAACCTGACCTCCAGCGTGGTCACCGACTCCGCGGTGGCGCAGCAGATGGTCAAGAGTGGCAAGATGAACGCGCTCGTGGACGACGGCCGGATCTACGTGCAGGACTCGGTCGACCCCAAGTTGGCGCCGGTGCTGGCCGGGGCGAACCTGGCCGCGCAGATCCCGGACGTGGACCAGCTGCAGGGGCAGACCACGGTCAGGCTGGCGCCCAAGGACCCCGACGCCGGGCAGCGCAAGACCGTCGCGCTGGTCGCCGAGATCATGCTGTTCAGCCAGATGATCGCGTACTGCATGTGGGTCGCCACCGGTGTGGTGGAGGAGAAGGCCAGCCGGGTCATCGAGGTGCTGCTGTCCAGCACGTCGGCGCGGGTGCTGCTGACCGGGAAGATCATCGGCATCGGGGCGCTGGGGCTGCTGCAGCTGGCGGCCACGGCCGCGGTCGGGATCGGCGCCGGGGCGGCGACCGGGGCGCTGCACATGACCGGGCAGATCTGGCAGACCGTGGGCATCGTGGCGGTGTGGTTCGTGCTGGGCTACATCTTCTACGCCTCGGCCTACGCCGCGGTGGCCGCGCGGGTCTCGCGCCAGGAGGAGATGCAGACTGCGGTGCAGCCGCTGAACCTGGTGCTGATGGTGCCGTACTTCGCGGCGTTCGCGGCGCTGGGCAACCCGGACGCGGTCTGGGTGCGGGTGCTGTCGCTGATCCCGCCGTTCTCGGTGCTGATCCAGCCGGTGCGCATCGCCGGCGGGGACGCGTCGTGGTGGGAGCCGGTGGTGGCGATCGGGTTGATGGCCGTGGTGACGGTCGGGATCGTCGCGGCCGGCGCCCGGGTGTATGAGAACTCTGTGTTGCGGTTCGGGTCCAAGGTCCCGATGCGGGTCGCCTGGACCGCGGGGAGGAGGGCATAGCGTGCCGAAGGTCCGGGTGCTGTCGTTCAACACGCTCTTCAGAAACGAGCCCAGGGTGCGCCTGCGCGCACTGGCCGAGGTGTTGGGGACTGGCGACTACGACGTAGTCTGCCTGCAGGAGTTGCAGATCCCGCCGAACTTCGCCCTGCTCCGCTCGCTGACCAGAGCGGCGTTCCCCTACGCGGCGCACGGCCCCCGGCTGCCGATCGTCGCCGGCGGACTGCTGACCCTGTCCCGCATCCCGCTGGTCGGGCACCGCTACCAGGTCCTGGCCGCCCCCGCGAAATGGCGCACCGACCTGGTACTGCGCAAGGGCGTCCTGCTGACCCGCTTCAACGCCGACGGCGAGTTCTTCACCGTCGCCAACACCCACCTGTCGGCGAACCGCGCGGCGGACTGGTCGAAGGCGGCCCCGTTCACCCGCGTCCAGCAGGCGGAACTGGCACGCCTGGCGAA
Organism: Catenulispora rubra; assembly: GCF_015356825.1. Lineage (GTDB taxonomy): Bacteria > Actinomycetota > Actinomycetes > Streptomycetales > Catenulisporaceae > Catenulispora > Catenulispora rubra. The sequence continues at coordinate 31,430 of NZ_JAACYW010000014.1, forward strand.
GACGGTCCGCCGCATCGAATCCGGCGAACCGGTGATCGCGGTCGGCGACTTCAACGTCCCGCGCGACTCCTGGCTCTTCGAGGGCTTCGAGGCCGCCTCGGGTCTGCGCGACGCCTTCGACGGCGACGCCGCCACCACCTACCGGCCGGTGCCGGGCTGGGACGGCGCGGCGCTGGACCAGGTGCTGGTGACGCCGGGACTGGCAGCCAAGGGCGAGGTGGTCCTGCAGGACAAGGTGCGGATGGCCGACGGCCGGGAGCGGTTCTTGTCGGACCACTACGGGGTGGCCGCGACAGTGGGGTGACCCTGCTATCCCGGCGACCGCCGCCCCGGCTCCGTCGGCAGATAAGCCTCCAACTGCTCCCCGGCGATGATGCGGTCCACGGTCTGATCCGGGGTGCCCGCGGACTGCACCATCAGCACGTTCTCGTCCGGCGTCGGCGGCTCCAAGGCGCTCAGCTGGCTGCCGAGCATGTCGGCGTGGAACATGTGCCCGCGCCGGTCGGTCAGGCGCTGGTGCAGCGTCTTGAGGTCGACGACCAGGTACACCATGCGCACCTGCGGCCGTCCGGCGCGCAGGCGGTCGCGGTAGGAGCGCTTGAGCGCCGAGCAGGCGATGACGGCGGGCCGGCCCGCCGCGGCCGCCTTGTCGATCCAGCGGCCGATCTCGTTGAGCCAGGGGATGCGGTCGGCGTCGGTGAGCGGCTCGCGGGCCGCCATCTTGGCGATGTTGCCGCCCGGGTGGAAGGCGTCGCCGTCGGCCCAGTCCCAGCCCAGGCGGCCGGCCAGGGCGGCGCCGACGGTCGACTTGCCGCTGCCGGAGACGCCGGTGACCACCAGCACCGGCGGCGTGGCTCCGGCGGCTCCCGGGGGCGGGGGAGGGGTCGGTCGCACCATGCCTTCAGCCTGACATCGCCGGAGTCGCGGTGCTCGCCGACGGGTCCGGACGGGCCATCCGGGTGAGGCTCTGACCAGCCGGGAATAAAACCCCTTCGACGGGAAGCTGGGCGCGGATATGAGCAACGAAGAGGCTCGTTCGTGGAACGAGCAAGTCATTGAAGAGTTCCGGGCCAACGCCGGAAGCGTCGCCCAGTTCGGCGGCAAGGGCCTGGTCGTCCTGCACCACACCGGTGCGAAGTCCGGCGCCCCCTACGTCTCCCCGCTCGCCGGGATCGCCGCGGACAACGGCGCCTGGGTGATCGTGGCCTCCAACGCCGGCAAGGACAACCACCCGGCGTGGTTCCACAACCTCCAGGCGCACCCCGAGGTGCTTCTGGAGGTGCCCGGGGACGACGAGGTGGCCACGGTCGAGCTGACCGCGCGCGTCGCCGACGAGGACGAGCGCGACCGCTACTTCGCACAGATGGTCGCCCGGGCCCCGCAGTTCGCGGAGTACGAGAAGGGCACCACGCGCCGGATCCCGGTCGTCGTGCTGGAGCCGGCCGCCTGACGGTCGGCTGGCCCGGTGCTGTCCGGGCGTCGCGGCTAGTTCTCTAGCCGTCGGCGCCCGGACGGTACAACCGCCGCGCGATGTGCGGCGGCAGCTCGTAGGGCCGCTCCTTCGGCAGGTGCTGGGCGGCGCGGTCCTTACGGCCCTCCTTGAGCAGATCGGCCATCTTGCGCACGGTCGGCGTGATGTCGCGGATCTCGGTGGTCCAGGTGTTCACGTAGTCCGCGATGACGTGCCGGCTCAGCCCGACCTGGATCGCCCGCGCGTCCAGCACGGCACCGGCCAGCGTCCGCTCCGGATCCCACTGGACGTGTACCGTCGCGCTCTTCATCTGCCGCTCCCAGTCCACGCGGTCGGCGTACACGCCGCGCTCGTAACCGGTCAGCACCGCCTGCGACAGCGCGGTCTCCCAGCCCTCGCGTGTGATCCGAACCGCCAGCACATGCTCCTGCCCCGGCTTGCGGGCCCAGTTGCTGCGGCCCATCATCCACAGGAACGACGGCTTGACCCACGTCATCCGGTTCAGCGAGAACGGCTCGACGAAGCGCTGCGCGCGCACCGCCGGCTCGGCGATCTCCGCACGGTACGCCTGGTAGACGACGATCGTGTCGCGGTCGTAGTCCGCACGCACTTGGTGCAGCGGAAGGCTGTTCGTGTTGGCCATGAAGGCTCCCCCGTTCTGATATCGCTCAGGGGAGTCTCGCGTATGAGCGCCGGCCCGCGCCCGTGAATATCAGGGCTCAGCAGATGCCACGGCTCAGCAGATATCACGGCGGCGCATATCAGGGCTCAGCGTTGGTGCCGGTTCTCCCACCACCACACGGCAGGGTTGAGGGCGGCGTCGCCGGGCGTGCTCCGGTGCACCACGATCTTGCCGAACGTGGACTTGCCGGTGATCCGGATCAGCGGCCCGTCCTCCTGCCCCTCCGGCGTGGAGCCGGTGACCGAGCGCTTGCCGAACAGTGCGCCGCCCTCGTCGATGACCCGCGCGTTCTCCGGGACCGTGATGATCGCCTTGCCGCAGAACGCGTTGATGTCCAGCGTGATCTCGCGCCCCGGCAGCACGGCCTCGGCCAGGTTCACGATCAGCGCCCCGAACCGCGCGTTCGCCGTGGTGTGCCGGCCGGCGACCCAGCGGCCGGAGCGGATCACCTTGCTGAACGTCGCGCTCAGCTCCTGGTGCTCGACCGCCGAGACCGGGCTCACCTGGGCCGTGCGCAGATCGTCGGGCAGGTCGGCGGTGAGCGGGACCAGGTCGGCGCGGGTCTTGGCGGCGTACGTCGCGTCGATCCGCTCGGCCAGCTCGGCGCTGGTCAGCCGGCCCTGTGCCAGCGCCTCGGACAGCACGGCCGCCACCTCGTCGCGCTCGGCGTCGGAGGCCCGGACCTGCGGCACCGGCTCGACCGGCTCGGAGGGCACGACGACCGGGACGAACCGGCTCTCTTCGGGCGCGGAAGTCATGCGAGCAGTGTAACGGGAAACCGCGCCGAACGCGATATGTCGCGTTGACCGACTGACGCCGCGTCAGGCCAACTGTGGACGAACGACGAATGAAAGCCTTCGCTATCAGCGGGTCTTGTGCCTCGATACCACTTGTCCGGGCCCTTATTCGCCTAGACAATACCGTCGCCGCTTTCGCGCCTTCCCCACATCCCCCAATCAGGGAGCTTAAATGATCAGACGGAAACGTTGGATCGCAGGTGCTGCGTTCCTCGCCCTCATCGTGGGCGGGATAACGGGTGCCGCACAGGGTCTGGCGAGCCAGAGGCCGACATCCGGCCCCGGCTCCTGCACCCTCATCGGCTGGAACCCGAGCACCGACCCGACGAACGCGAAGAACCTGCCGGTCGGCCAGCGGCCGCAGTCGTACAAGCCGGACAACTTCGACTGCTCCAGCGCCAAGTTCGCGGCGCTGGGCGCGGAGTTCAACAAGTTCCCGCAGCCGCACAACTTCGCCGTCAACAACCGCATCACCTACGAACCGGCCGGCTCCGGCAAGGCGGCCGCGGCGGTGCAGCAGCCGGTGGCGGCGGTGAACCCGCTGGCGCCGTACTTCCCGCCGTTCCAGCACTTCGTCATCATCTACCGCGAGAACCACACCTTCGACGACTACCTCGGTGACTGTGCCAGCACCGTCCACGCCGGCTGCAACGGCCAGACGCAGAGCACCAACCACATCAGCTCTGTCCCCAACCTGCACAGCCTGGCCAAGACCTACGCGCTGTCGGACTCCTACAGCACCGGCACGCAGCCGCCCTCGGGCCCCAACCACTGGTGGCTGTTCTCGGCCCAGTCGCAGTCCAGCTCGCAGCAGCAGTCGTACCCGTCGAACGGGACGCAGTTCGACCGCTTCCTGAGCAACACCAACGGCCCGACGGACGAGGGCACCAACGCCTGCACGACCCCGAGCGGGTCCAGCAGCGGCAGCAGCCCGTACACGTTCGTCATGAACGGCGACTTCTACTGGATGCTCAGCAGTGGCTCCGGCTACTGGAAGAACCCGGCCGACGGCAAGGTCGAAGTCCTGCCGCCGAACCGCCCGGGCACCAGCATCCCGGAGGAGCTGCACTACAACGAGTACCACTGCTCGAACCAGAGCCTCCCGGACAGCACCATAGCCAACGACTACATCAGCTTCGTCGGCACCAACGGTCTGCCGGTGTACAGCTACGTCGAGCTGTTCAACGACCACCCCGGCACGTACCAGGACATCGCCGGCAACGACACGGCGACGAACAACGTGGTCAACGCGATCGAGAACAACGCGACGTACAAGAACAACACCCTGATCGTCATCACCGAGGACGACACCCAGAACGGCAACAACGGCTCGGACCACGTGAGCAACACCTACCGGGTGCCGCTGGTCGTCATCGGGCCGTCGCAGTACGTCAAGCAGGGCTACCTCAGCCACGTCGCGTACAGCACCAACAACGTGATCGCGGCGATGGAACGCACGATGCAGAACGTCAAGTCGGGCATCATCGACCCGAACGACAACATCGGCCTGAACACCTTCCCGATGACCACCAACGACCAGGCCGCCCTCGGCGACCCGCTGGAGGACTTCTGGGTGCAGGGCTCGACGCCGCTGTCCGCTTCGGCCAGCGCCTCCCCGACCACCGGCAACGCCCCGCTCGCGGTGAACTTCACCGGCTCGGCCCAGGGCGGCACGTCGCCGTACACCTACAGCTGGGACTTCGGGGACGGCTCGACGAGCACCTCGCAGAACCCGAGCCACACCTACAGCTCCGCGGGCAACTACACCGCGACGCTGACGGTGACCGACGGCTCCTCCCCGGTGAAGACGGCGACCTCCCAGGTCGCGGTCAACGTCAGCGCGGTCGGCAATCCGCTGGCGGCCTCGGCGGCCGGCAGCCCGACGTCCGGGCAGATCCCCCTGGCCGTGAACTTCACCGGGACCGCGACAGGCGGCACCCCGGGGTACACCTACAGCTGGGACTTCGGTGACGGCTCCGCGACCAGCACGGCGCAGAACCCGAGCCACACCTACTCGACCGTCGGGACCTACACGGCGACGTTGACGGTGACAGACAGCGCCTCGAACTCGGCGACGTCGACGGTCAGCGTCACGGCGGATCCGGTCGGCAGCGTGCCTCCCAGCGCGCCGCAGAACCTGACGGCCTCCGGCGGCACCAACCAGGTGACGCTGAACTGGCAGGCGCCGTCCAACACCGGCGGTGAGACCCTCACCAAGTACAGCGTCTACCGCAGCACCACCAGCGGTACCGAGTCGCTGCTCACCTCGGGCGGTTGCAGCGGCCTGAGCGGCACGACTCTGACGTGCACGGATACTGGGCTAACCAGTGGGACGACGTACTACTACCGGGTGACCGCGTCGAACCCTGTCGGCGAGAGCGGGCAGAGCAACGAGGTCAGCGCCACTCCGACCGGCGGCAGCGGCGGTTGCACGGCCGGGCAGCTGCTGGGCAACGCGGGCTTCGAGAACGGCGCCTCCAACGCGGCGCCGTGGAGCATCACCTCGACGCACTCCCCGCTGCAGGTGATCAACAGCAGCAGCTCCGAGCCGCCGCACAGCGGGACGTACGACGCGTGGCTCGACGGCTGGGGCAAGACCACCACGGACACCATGGCGCAGACGGTGACGTTGCCCGCCGGGTGCACGACCTACAAGTTCAACTTCTACATGCACATCGACACCGCGGAGACCACGAGCTCGACCAAGTACGACACGTTGCAGCTGCAGCTTCTCAGCAGCTCGGGTTCGGTGCTGAAGAACATGTACACGTACTCGAACCTGAACGCGAACAGCGGATACTCGCTGCACTCGTTCGACCTGTCGGCCTACGCCGGGCAGACGGTGACGCTCAAGTTCACCGGCAAGGAGGACTCCGAGTACCAGACGTCGTTCGTCATCGACGACACGTCGGTCAACGTGAGCTGATGTTCTAGCGCACGTTCGGACAGAACAGAAACGCAGAACGGGCCCGGCGCGACGCGCCGGGCCCGTTCTGCGTGTTCGGACCGGTCCTGTGTGTTCGGAGGTTCTAGGAGAGCAGGTCGACGTTGCCGTCGAACTGCCACAGCGGGTTCGAGATCGTCTTGCCGTTGGTGACGATCATGAAGTAGCCGTTGACCTCCTGCGGGCCGTCGCCGTCGGCGATGTAGCGGCCGTTCGCGGTGACGTCGAGCTGGTAGACGGCCTGCGCCGTGACGTTGTCGCCGGGGACGCTCCAGGAGACCGTGCAGCGCCAGTCGGTGCCCGGTCCCTCCTGCGTGCCGAGCCCCTCGCTCTTGAGGCACGAGGCGGTGGCGTGCAGCTGCGCTTCGGTGAGCGGAGGCCGGCGCATCTCGTCTTCCTGGAGCTTGTAGAGGTGCGCGAACGCGGTGGCCACCGACTTCTGCACCTTGCTCTGGTCGATGCCGGAGCCGCCGGCACCGGTGGTGGTGGCGGCGACCAGGCCGACGGTCACGGCCAGCACGCCGGCCAGCGGCAGCACGCCGACCGTCAGGACCCTGCGGCCGGCGCCGTCGTTGGTGAGGTTGGTGAAGTCGCGGCGGACGAAGACCATGTAGGCCAGCGCGGTGGCGACGATCGCCCACACCAGGCTGACGGTGATGCCGATCAGCAGCGGCTTGAGCTGCGACGGGTCGGTGAACAGGCCGTTCCAGGAGATGAAGGCGTAGCCGGGCAGCGCCAGGCGGACGGCGACCGGCAGCGGCAGCATCTGCGCGGCCTGCATGCCCAGGGCGACGATCGTCGGCAGCAGCAGGCCCATCGGGGAGCGGCCCAGCGCGATGGACCCGAGCAGGCCGATGGCGGCCAGGGCGAGCGTCGGCGCCAGGACGCAGAGCCAGGCGAGCAGGACCCTGGTACCGGCGTCGCCGCCGGCCAGGCTGTGGCCGTCCAGGCCGACCAGCGGGTTGTTGCCCTCGGCGAGCAGGCCGCCAAGGATGCTGGAGAAGGTCAGGCCCGCGATCAGGAGCAGGATCACGGTGAGGCTGGCGATGGCCTTGGCGACGAAGATGCGCCGGTGCGAGCGGACCGCGATCAGCAGGTGGCGCCAGGTGCCGAGGCGGTCCTCGGAGGCGAAGACGTCGCCGGCGACCACGGAGGTGATCAGGGGGAGCCCCCACGTGCCGCAGAAGCCGAGGGCCACCAGGGAGCCGGCCCAGCCGGTGGCGTGCATCCAGCGGCCGAACAGGGTGTCCGAGGGCAGGGTGCTCTGCTGGTCGATGGCGAAGACCAGAAGGGCCGGACCGATCCAGCACAGCAGGATCAGCAGGCGGACGCGCCAGGCGGAGAACTGCTTGATCAGCTCGAAGCGGAGGACCCGGGACACCGGGACCGCGGCGGCGGCCGGGGACGCGGCTTCCGGCGCGGGGGTTTCGGTGACGGTCGCGGTCATCGGCCGGCCTCCTGCTGCTGCTCTTCGGTCGTGGCGGTGGCGGGTTCGGTGCTTTCAGCGGCTTCGGTGGCTTCGGCGGTGGCTTCGGTGGTGGGTTCTACGGCTTCGGCGGTGTCGGGGGCGTCGGCGGTTGGTGCTGCGGTCGTCTCGCCGGTCGACTGCTGCGGGACGTCGATCGGCTGGTCGGTGAGCGCGAGGAACGCGGCTTCCAGCGGCGAGACCACGGGGGCCAGCTCGCGCAGTGCGACGTCCGCGCGCACGATCCGCGCCACGAGTTCGTCCATCGCGGCCACCTGCGCGCGCACGATGATCACTTCGGGGTCGCCCTGCGCCGCGGAGTCGGAGCCTTCGACGACGGTGATGCCGGGGGTGTCGCCGGCGACGGTGCGGGCCTGGGCGGCGTCCGAGACGCGCAGCCGGTAGTCCAGCTCGCGGTTCTCGTCGGAGAGCTTGTTCAGCGGGCCGGAGAACACCACGCGTCCGGTGTTCAGGATGGTGACCTCGGAGCACAGGGCTTCCAGGTCGTCCATGCGGTGGCTGGACAGGATGACGGTGGCGCCGTCGGCGGCCAGGCGGTTCAGCACGCCGTGCACGTGCTTCTTGCCGGCCGGGTCCAGCCCGTTGGCGGGCTCGTCGAGCACCAGCAGCCGGGGCTTGGTCAGCAGCGCGGCGGCCAGCCCGAGCCGCTGGCGCATGCCCAGCGAGAAGCCGCGGACCTTGTCGTCCGCGACCTCGGTCAGCCCGACCTGCGCCAAGGCCTCCTCGACGTCGGCCGGACGAGGCTGGCGATGCCGCAGCGCGATGAGCGCGGCGAGGTTCTGCTTGGCGGTCAGCGTGGGATACAGGCCGGGGCCGTCGACGAACCCTGAGACACCCTCGGGCGCGGCCAGCGTCCGCCCGACCGGCGTGCCGAAGATCTCCAGACTCCCCTCATCGGCGACGGCCAGGCCCAGCAACAGGCCCAGGAGCGTGGTCTTGCCGGCCCCGTTCGGGCCGACCAAGCCGTGGATCTGACCCTTCGCCATGCTCACGTCCACGTGATCGAGCGCGACGACATCACCGAAGACCTTGGTGATGCCGCGGCCCCTGACTGCGACGGTCGTATCCATCCGCTCCTCCCTCTGCCGGTGGTGACCCGATTCCGGAGGAACCTACCCCTGGTACTTGGCGCTCACCCGCGAAACTGCTGAATGTTCAAGGAACGCGGGAGGGCCGCTGGACGACGGGGAGTGGTGTTGGGGGATGGTGCCCGGAATGAGGGGAGCCTTGATCCTGTCAGGGCGGGGATTCTCAGCGACCTGACAAGAGGGCGGGTTGTGAGGGATGCCCGGAAACGCGCCGCGACCGCAGCCGATCCGGGGCGGTGGTGCGTGCTCCGGCGCGGTGCGGTCGCGGTGTCGTGTCGTCGTCGTGCTCGGTGTGCTCGGTGTGCTCGGTGTGCTCGGTGTGGTCGCGGTTGCGCGTCGCCGCAAGCCCTACGGCTGCGCCGGCGCCGGCACGATCGCGTCGATCTCCGCCAGCTCCTCGGCGGTCGGCTCCCAGTCGCCGGCGGCGGCGTTGGCCTGGACCTGCTCCGGGGACATGGCGCCGGAGATCACCGAGGTGCAGCCGGGCTGGGCGGCCAGGCCCGCGATGCCGACCTCCAGGATGCTGCGGCCGTGCTTCTCGGCCCAGGCGATCAGGGCCTCGACCTTGTCCAGACGGTCCTCGGTGACCCAGTGCGTGCGGCCGGCCAGGCGGGCGTCGGCCGGGATGCCGGTGGCGCGGCGGACCTTGCCGGTGAGCAGGCCGTTGGCCAGCGGGAAGTAGGGCAGGACGCCCAGGCCGAAGTGCTGCGCGGCCGGCACGACCTCGGTCTCGGCCTCGCGGACCAGGAGCGACCAGTGGTTCTGCGCCGAGACGAAGGGGGTGGCGTTCAGCTGCTGGGCGACGTAGTGCGCCTCGGCGATCTGCCAGCCGGCGAAGTTGGAGTTGCCCAGGTAGCGGACCTTGCCCTCGCGGACCAGGTCGTCCAGGGCGGCGACGGTCTCGGCGATCGGCGTGGTCGGGTCCGGGGTGTGCAGTTGGTACAGGTCGATGTAGTCGGTCTGGAGGCGCTTGAGCGAGTGCTCGACCGCATAGCGGATGTAGGACCGGCCGCCCTTGGCGCCGGTCGCGCGCGGGTAGTTCATGTCAAAGCTCTGATGCCCGAACTTGGTGGCCAGCACCACCTGGTCCCGGCGGCCTTTCAGGACCTCGCCGAGGAAGGACTCGGACTGGGACTGGCCGTACATGTCGGCGGTGTCCAGCAGGGTGATGCCGGCGTCGATCGCGGCGTCCACGACGCGCCGGGTGCCGGCCACGTCCAGCCGGCTGCCGAAGTTGTTGCAGCCCAGGCCCACGACGGAGACGAGCAGGCCGGAATTACCGAGGTGACGATAGCGCATGGCACGATCTTAGTGCCGCTAAGTAAGCCTAGCCGTTCAGGAACTCCACCGGGACCATGACCAGCCGCGACCGGACGAACTCGCCGAGGCCCTTGGCCTGCGGATCGGCGCGCGTCGAGGCCGCCACCCCGTCGCCGAGCATGCCGTAGACGACGAAGTTCAGCGCTCGCAGGTTCGGCAGCTCGAAGCGCTCCACCCGCAGGTCGCAGCACTCCGGGACGAGCTTCTGGAACGTGTCCACGTCCAGCGTCTCGCGCAGCCAGGCGTAGGCGCGGTCGGTGCGCGTCCACAGCCCGACGTTGGCGTTCCCGCCCTTGTCACCGGAACGGGCACCGCAGACCAGGCCGAGCGGAGCCAGCCGCTTCATCCCGTCGGAGAAGAAGGGCTCCGGCGGACGCGGCGCGCCCAGATGCAGCGGCATCCCCATCGGCCGGCGGCAGGGCCGGATCTCCAGGCGCTCGCCGGTGGGCAGCACGGCGACGTGGGAGACGTGCCGGTCCTGGATCAGCGTCGGCCAGTACAGGCCGTACTCGACCTCGCGCGTGGGCGGCGCGGTCGGGTGGAATCCGGAGTAGCCGGCCAGCGCCAGGCTGGTCACGGCGCCGGTGAAGGCCTGGCCGACCTTGTCCGGATCCGGGTCTTTGACCGTGATGTGCAGGTAGGCGGTGGCCTCCTCGTCGGTGCGGGCCTGCTCGGCCGGCTTGTCGCTGCGCTGGAGCCGCACGTCCACGGAGGCGAAGCGGCCGCGGCCGCCGAGCGTGTCGAAGATCTGCTGCTCGGCCAGGCCCGCCTTGGCCTCTATGTCCAGGCCGGTGATGCCGAGGATGACGGTGTTGCGGAAGCCGGCGCGGTAGTTGAAGGCGACCTTGAGCTTGTGCGGGCCGGTCATGCCCTTGGCGCCGCGGATCTCGACGCGGTCCGGAGCCTGCTGCGTCACGCGCAGGGTGTCGAAGTGCGCGGTGACGTCAGGGTTCGTATAGGCCGGACCTTCGATGTCGTAGAGCAGCTGCGCGGTGACCGTGCCGACCGAGACCACGCCGCCGGTGCCCGGGTGCTTGGTGATCACCGCGGAGCCGTCGTGCGCGACCTCGGCGATCGGGAAGCCGGGGACGCGGGTGTCGGGGAGCTCGTCCAGGAAGGAGTAGTTGCCGCCGGTGCACTGCGGGCCGCACTCGATGACGTGCCCGGCCACGACCGCGCCGGCCAGGGCGTCCCAGTCGTCGCCGTTCCAGCCGTGCCACCAAGCGGCCGGGCCCACGACCAGTGAAGCGTCGGTGACCCGGCCGCAGACGACGATGTCCGCGCCGCCGGCTAAGGCCGCGGCGATGCCCCAGGCGCCGAGGTAGGCGTGGGCCGAGATCGGTTCGGCGGCGTCGGAGAACGGCTCGCCGGTGTCCAGGTTCTCGAACGGGACGTTTTTGGCGCGCAGCTCGGCCAGGCGCGGGAGCAGGTCGTCGCCTTCGATGTGGGCGACCTTCAGGCGCAGGTTCAGGTGCGTGATGAGGGCCCTGAGATCGTCGGCGAGCCGCGCGGGCTCCAGCCCGCCGGCGTTGGTGACGATCTTGACGCCCTTCTCCTGGCAGGCGCCGAGCACCTGGTTCATCTGCGCCAGGAAGGAGCGCGCGTAGCCGGGGCCGCCGCGCTCACGCGCTTTATGGAGCAGCAGCGGGGTCAGCTCGGCGAGGTAGTCGCCGGTCAGGACGTCGATCGGACCCCCGTCCACCATCTCCCTGGCCGCGGACAGGCGGTCGCCGTAGAACCCGGATGAGTTGGCGATGCGTACCGGGCGCCGCGGCGGGACTTGGGTGTTCACTTCACGAACTCCCTCTCAGTGTGAACCGAGTTCTCCCCGTGACTTTACTCGCGGGGTACCCCATGGCGGGCCAGTAGCGCGCAGGATTTCCTATAACGAGGTAGAGGGAATTCCGTTTGTACCGGATCGTCACGGCGTGCGGATGAGATCGAATCAGCCTCCGTGCTGAGACCGTCATCCCCCGGAATGACACTCCACAGGCTGATTTCCCCGAAGCGTCCGCGATGTACCGTCACGTCATGACAGTCGACGAGCTGACTCCGCAGGAGATCGCGGCGGCCCTGGCGGCCCGCAGGGAGCTGGGCCCGGAGTACGAGCACGAGATCGCGGCGGCGCTGGCCGACAAGATGCAGCGCCGCATCGACTCCGAGCTCCTGGCCCGCACCGGGGCCGCGGACCCGTCCGACACCCCGCGGCGCCGCGAGGAGTCGGAGGTCGCCGACGCGGTGACCGCGCGCTGGACGGCCCTGGGCTCGCTGGCCGCCGGCACCGCCGTGACGATCGGCTGCAGCGGCCCGGGCTCGACGCCGGTCGTGGTGCCGATCGCCTGGGCCGGGATCATGGTGATCAACATCGCGGTGAACGTCGGACGGCGCCGGCGGCGCAATCGCTGAACGTTCACGTCGGAAGCCGCCGGCTGTGGGTGCCGCCCTGGCAGGATGGCGCCATGGAACGAGTACTCGGCCTCGGTGGCCACTTCCTGCGCGCCACCGACCCGGCGGCCCTGACCGCCTGGTACCGCGACAGCCTCGGGCTGGACATCGACGAGCACGGCCAGTGGCAGCAGGAGGCCGGGCCCACGGTCTTCGCGGCCTTCGAGGCCGAGACGGACTACTTCGGCTCGCGCGAGCAGCAGGTGATGCTCAACTTCCGGGTCCGCGACCTGGACGCCATGCTCCGGCAGCTGCGGGAGAAGGGCGCCGCCGTCGACGCGGAGACGCAGGAGATGGACGGCATCGGGAAGTTCGGCTGGGTGACGGATCCGGAGGGGAACCGGATCGAGTTGTGGGAAGTGGGCTGAGGCCGGGCGGCAAAGGCTCGCCCCGCCGCCGGAACGCAATCAGGGTCCGGGTCCCCTCGGAATCCGAACCCTGACCATTACTCCGACTGGCCCAACCGCCCCGGATCCCGGAGCTTCGGAGCCTCAGTACTACAGAACTTCAGTCCTTCAGAACCCTGAACCTCAGCCCTCCGGCAGCGGCTGCGGCGCCGGCACGCCGGCGTAATGCGCCGCGGGCCGGATGATCTTCGAGTCCTGCGCCTGTTCGAGGATGTTCGCGCACCAGCCGATGACGCGGGAGGTGGCGAACGTCGGAGTGAACATGTCGCGGGGGACGCCGGAGAGCTCCATCACCACGCCGGCGTAGAACTCGACGTTGGTGTAGAGCTGGCGGCCCGGCTTGAGTTCGGCGAGGGCCTTGATCACGTGCTCCTCGACGGCCACGGCGAAGTCCACCAGGGGGCCGCCGAGGCGCTGGGCGACGCCGCGGAGCATGATCGAGCGCGGGTCGTCCGTGCGGTAGACCGGATGGCCGAAGCCCATGATGCGGGCGCCAGCCTCCACCTGCTGGCGGACCCAGTCCTCGGCCTTGTCGGGGGTGCCGATCTCGTCCAGGGTGTCCAGGGCTCGCGAGGGGGCGCCGCCGTGCAGCGGGCCGGACAGCGAGCCCAGCGCGCCGGTCACGGCCGCGGCCAGGTCGGCGCCGGTGGAGGCGATGACGCGGGCGGTGAAGGTGGAGTTGTTGAAGCCGTGGTCCACGGTCGAGATCAGGTACTGCTCGATCGCGCGGGCCTGCTCGGGGGTGGGCTCGGTGCCGTTGAGCATGTAGAGGTAGTTCGCCGCGTACGACAGGTCGTCGCGCGGCTCCACCATCTCCAGGCCCTTGCCGAGCCGGTGGATCGCGGTCAGGACCGTCGGGGCCAGGGCGCTGACGTACAGCGCGTCCGCCCGGCGGGTCTGCTCGTCGATGTCGTAGATCGGCCGCATGCCGCGCTGTCCGGCCAGCAGCGGGAGCGCCGCACGCAGGCCGTTCATCGGCTCGCCGTGCACCGCCTCGGCGATGGCCGGCAGCAGTGCCTTGACCTTGTCCGGGACGTGGCGCAGCGGCGTGGTCTCGGCGATGAACGCCGCCCGCTGCCCCGCGTCGGGCAGATGCCCGTCGATCATCAGGACCCAGACGTCCTCCAGGGTCCGCTTCTCGGCCAGCTCCACCGCGTTGTACTGGCGGTAGTGGTAGAAGCCCTCCTCGCCGCGCACGTCGCCGACCTCGGTGTCGGTGACGATGACGCCGGCCAGACCGCGCGGAACCTCGACTGTGGTGACGCTCCGCGTGGGGCGAGGCTGCTCGGATTCGAGCATCGTCGTGCCTCCTTGTGTGATTGTGTCGTCACCCCGATCTTGTGCGATCCGCGCGATGCCCGTCAATCGGCGCCATTGGTGATATGTGATGATCATGGGGTGTACGCTGGCACTGTGACGGATGTGATCTCCCTCACCGGACTGGTGAAGACCTTCGGGCGGGGGTCGGCGGCCACCCGCGCGCTGGATGGTCTGGACCTGTCCGTGGCCCCCGGCGAGGTCCACGCCCTGCTCGGACCGAACGGCGCCGGCAAGTCCACCACCCTCAGGATCCTGTTGAGCCTGCTCCGCCCGGACGCCGGCGAGGTCCGCTTGTTCGGCCGCGACGCCCGCCGCGACGCCGTGGCCCTGCACCGCCGTCTGGCCTACGTCCCCGGCGATGTCGCGCTCTGGCCGGACCTGTCCGGCGGCCAGGTCCTGGCGATGCTCGCCAAGCTGCGCGGCCGCACGATCGACGCCGACCGCGCCGCCAAGCGCATGGCCGAGCTGCTGGAGCGCTTCGACCTCGACCCCGGTAAGAAAGGGCGCGCCTACAGCAAGGGCAACCGGCAGAAGGTGATGCTGGTCGCGGCCTTCGCGTCCGAGGCGGAGCTGCTCGTTCTGGACGAGCCGACCACAGGCCTGGACCCGCTGATGGAGGCTGAGTTCCGCGCCTGCCTGAGGCAGGAGAAGGCGCGCGGGCGCACGGTCCTGCTGTCCAGCCACATCCTGTCGGAGGTCGAAGAGGTCTGCGACCGGGTCAGCATCGTGCGCCGCGGCCGGGTCGCGGAGTCCGGGACGCTGGCCGAGCTGCGGCACCTGACGCGCACGCTGGTCAGCGCGGAGCTCCAGCGGCTGCCGGAGGGGTTCGAGGACTTCGCAGGCTTCGACGGTCCGCACCAGGTGCAGGTGACGGAGCTGGGAGCCGCCGCCGGCGGGGGAGTGCGGGTGGAGTGCTCGGTCGACACCGAGCACCTGTCGGCGCTGATGGTGCTGCTCGGGACGCAGGGGGTCCGGTCGATGACGAGCCGGCCGCCGACGCTGGAGGAGCTGTTCCTGCGGCACTACGCGGATCCGGGGCGGGGGCTGGCTGAAGACGATGCTGCGCGGGAGAGCGAGACGACGGCGGCCTGATGCACTCGGAGATCTGATTCACTCGGACAACCGCTGCCGCTCCAGCGGCAATACGAGCTCGAACACTGTCCGCCCGGGCTCGGACGCCACCCCGACCCGCCCGCCGTGCGCCTCCGCGACCGCCCGCGTGATCGCCAGCCCCAGCCCGGTGCTCCCCGATGCCCGCGAGCGCGCCGGGTCGCCGCGGGTGAACCGGTCGAAGACCCGGTCGGCGAGATCCGGGGCCAGTCCCGGTCCGGTGTCCTCGACCGTCAGGCGGACCCGGCCGGCGTGGACTGTGATCCCGACCGTGACCCGGGTTCCGGCCGGGGTGTGCACGCGCGCGTTGGTCACGAGGTTCGCCACCGCCTGTGCCAGCCGGTGCTGGTCGCCGGAGACCGTCACCGGGTCGGTCGGCAGGTCCAGGCGCCATTCGTGACGCGTCGGGGTCACGCCGCCGAGCACCGTCGAGGCGCCGTCACCGTCCCCGTCGGCCTCATGGTCGGCGGCCTGAGCGTCGTCCACCGCGTCCAGCACCAGCAGCGTCAGGTCCACCTCCTTCGACTCCAGCGGCCGGCCGGCGTCCAGCCGCGCGAGCAGCAACAGGTCGTCGACGATCGTCCCCATCCGCCGGGACTCGGCCTCGATCCGCGTCAGCCCGTGCCGCGCGTCGGCGGGCAGCTCCCCGCCGCGCCGCAGCACCAGCTCGGCGTGGCCGCGGACGGCGGCCAGCGGGGTGCGCAGTTCGTGGCCGGCGTCGGCGGCGAAGTCGCGCAGCCGGCGCTCGACGGACTGCCGGCGGGCCAGCGCGTCCTCGACGTGGCCGAGCATCCGGTTCAGGGAGGCGCCGACCCTGCCGACCTCGTCGTTGCGATCCGCGTCCGGGACCCGGACGTCCAGCGCCACCTCGCCGCTGGCCAGTGACAGGGTGCTGACCCGCTCGGCGGTGCGCGTCACGCGCTCCAGCGGCCGCAGCGCCAGCCGGACCCACGCCGCGCCGCCGATCGCGGCCACCACCACCGCGCCGCCGAACAGCGCGATCTCGGCCGTGGCCAGCTCCCGGACCGTGCTGGAGACCTGGGACAGCGGCAGGCCGGTGACCAGGACGTCGCCGTCGGCGCCGGCCACCGCGCGCATGCGGTAGGCCTTGAGCGACGACAGCCGGACGCTGTGCGCGGAGCCGTCGGTCGGCAGGGCCAGCAGGCCCCGGGAATCGGCGGCCGTCAGGCGGATCTGCCGGGTGTTGTCGCCGGTCGCGCTGGTCCCGTCGACCACGCCGGCCTGCGTCACCACGCTGTTCAGCGCGCGGGCCCCGAACGTGCCCTGCGCCTGCCCGCGGGTGTCGGCCGCGGCGAGTTCGTGCTCCAGGCTCTGCGCGTAGCGCGGCCCGACCGCCGACAACTGCTGGTCCAGCCGCGACACGAGGAACCCGCGCAGCAGGGCCGTGGTGCCCACGCCGACGCCGGCGAAGATCGCCGCCAGCAGCACCACCAGCCCGAGCGTCAGCTGCCCGCGCAGCGTCCGTGGCCGGAGCCGGATCATTGTTTGATCAAGGTCATGGAGCGGCGGCCTTGATCACGTAGCCCGCGCCGCGCACCGTGTGGATCATCGCCGGGCGGCCGGCGTCGACCTTCTTGCGCAGGTAGCTGATGTAGAGCTCCACGACGTGGGCCTGCCCGCCGTAGTCGTAGGACCACACCTCGGACAGGATCTGCGACTTGCTCAGCACCTGGCGGGGGTGCCGCATCAGGAACCACAGCAGCGCGAACTCCTTCGGGCTCAGCTCGATCGGCTCGCCGCCCCGGGTCACCTCCCGCGCGGCCTCGTCCAGCACCAGGTCGCCGACCACCAGGCAGTCCGGGCCCGCCACCCGGCCGGCCCGCCCGCGCGCGCTGCGCCGCACCAGGCTGCGCAGCCGCACCACGACCTCGTCCAGGCTGAACGGCTTGGCCACGTAGTCGTCGCCGCCGGCCGCGATCCCGGCGATCCGGTCCTCCACCGCGTCGCGCGCCGTGAGGAACAGTACCCGGACCTCCGGACGGGAGGTGTGGATCCGCCGCATGACCTCCATGCCGTCCATGTCCGGCAGCATCATGTCCAGCACCACGGCGTCCGGCTGGTAGGTGGCCGCGGCCGAGACCGCCTCGCGGCCGTCGTGCGCGCCGACGGCGTCCCAGCCCTCGTGCCGCAGCGCGCCGCAGACCACCTCCACCAGGTCCGGCTCGTCGTCGACGACCAGGAAGCGCCAGGGTTCGGTCTGGTTCGCGATGTTCGCAAGCATGGCGGTCATCGTCCACAGCGAGCGTGAAGATTGGCTAAGGATTGACCTGAAACGGACGCCGTTCTGAGGAAACTCAAAGGTAGTGCTGTTTACCTCGGTCCCATGAGCACGACCGCACTGCCCCGCGACACCGCGCCGCCCGGCGCGAAAACGTCGCCGGAGACCGTCCCGCGGCTGGCCCTGGCGCTGATGGCGGCCGGCGCCGCGGCGGTGCTGGCCGCCTGGTGGCACGCCACCCCCAACGTCGTGGGCGCCGCCGGCTGGCTGGACGGCGCGGGCCGCATCACCGGTCTGCTGGCCGGCTACACGGCCCCGGTCCTGCTGCTGCTCATGGCTCGGATCCCGGTCCTGGAGCACCGCGTGGGCAGCGACCGGCTGGCGCGCTGGCACGCGCTGTGCGGGCGTTACATGGTCTTCCTGGTCAGTGCGCACGTCGTCACCATCATCTGGGGCTACGCGCTGACCGACGGCAAGGGAGTCGTCGCCGAGGGTGTGGACATCGTCTTCCACTACCCGGAGATGATCAAGGGCTCGCTGGGCACGCTGCTGCTGTTCGGGACCGGCATCGTCTCTGCGCGGGTGGCGCGACGCAGGCTCCGCTACGAGACGTGGTACTACCTGCACCTGGCGACGTACCTGGCGATCGCGCTGGCGTTCAGCCATCAGATCGTCAACGGCGCCGACCTGTCGGTGCAGCCGGAGCAGACGCTGTGGAGCGCGTACTACGTGCTGGCGGCGTTGACGCTCGGCTGGTACCGGCTGTGGATGCCGTACGTGCGGGACCGGCGGCACAAGCTGCGGGTGCACTCGGTCGTGCCGGAGGGCCCGGGGGTGTACTCGGTCATCCTCAAGGGTGAGCGGCTGGACGACCTGAACGCCCGGCCCGGGCAGTTCTTCCGGCTCCAGTTCCAGACCCGGAGCCTGCGGTGGGTGGCGAACCCGTACTCGCTGTCGGCCGCGCCGCACCCGAACTACCTGCGGTTCACGATCAAGAACCTCGGCGACCACAGCGCGGCGGTGGCGCGGCTGCGGCCGGGGACGCGGGTGCGCGCCGAGGGGCCGTACGGCGCCTTCACGGAGGACAAGGCGCGCTCGCCGCAGGTGCTGCTGATCGCGGCCGGGGTCGGGATCACGCCGATCCGGGCGTTGTTCGAGACGCTGCCGGGGCGGCTGACCCTGTTGTACCGGGCGGGCAGTGATCGCGAGATCATCTTCCGCAACGAACTGGAGGATATCGCCCGCAGCCGAGGCGCCCGGCTGGTGTACTTGGTCGGCAGCCGACGGCGGCACGGCAAGACGCTCACCCCGCGCGGGTTGATGAATCTGGTGCCGGATCTGAAGGCGCACGACGTGTACCTGTGCGGGCCGGAGCCGATGCAGCAGGCGGTGATCGCCGCGCTGCGGGGGGCCGGGGTGCCCAACTCCCATATCCACCACGAGTCGTTCGAGTTCTAGAGAGGCTGTTCCATGCGACGCGCGATCGTCACCGGCACCGCGACCGTTTCGGGGGTCGTGCTGCTGCTCGGTCTGAAGCCGCACAGCAACACGCCGCTTGCTGCCAAGGGTGCCGCCAACAACTTCACGATCACCCAGTCGGGCGGTGTCTCGGGCGGTTCCCAGCCGAGTTCGGGGTCGAGTTCTTCAAGTTCTTCAAGTTCTTCGGGGTCTTCCGGCTCGTCTGGCTCGTCGGGTTCCTCGGGTTCCGGCTCCACTTCGCAGCCCGGGTCGGCGCCGAGTTCGTCCGAGCCGAAGTCGGGGACGTCGTCGAGCTCTGCGGCCCCGGCGACTACGACCAAGACGATCACCGGTAACGCCGCCAACACCCGCTACGGGCCGGTGCAGCTGGCCGTCACCTTCAGCGGCAAGAAGATCACGCAGATCCAAGTGCTCCAGTACCCCACCGAGACCGGCCGTGACCAGGAGATCAACAGCTACGCGATACCTCAGCTGAACAAGCAGGCGATGACCGCGCAGAGTGCGAGCATCGACGGCGTCTCGGGCGCGACGTACACCAGTGAGGGGTACCAGCAGTCGCTGCAGAGCGCGATCGACAAGGCGGGCGCGTGACCGACGGGAAGGTCAGATACGTCGAGCCGGTGATGGGCACCGTGTTCTCGATCGTGGCCGACGTCGGCGACGGCATCCCGGCTGCGGTGGACCGCCTGCATGTGATCGACGCGAAGTTCTCCACGTACCGCGAGGACAGCGCGATCAGCCGCATGGCCCGCGGCGAGGCGATCGAGCGCGATCCGGAGATCGCCGAGGTCCTGCGCCGCTGCGCCGAGGTCGAGGCCGACACCGCCGGGGCCTTCAGCGCGTACCCGGCGGGCCGCCTGGACCCCAGCGGCTGGGTGAAGGGCTGGGCCATCGAGGAGGTGGACCGCCTGCTGACCGCCGCCGGCTCCCGCAACCACCTGATCGTCGGCGGCGGCGACGTCCAGGCCCGCGGCGAGGCCGACCTCGGCCGGCCCTGGACCGTCGGCATCGCCGACCCCCGCCACCCCGAGCGCTACGCGGCGCTGGTGTCGGGCCGCGACTTCGCGGTCGCGACCTCCGGCACCTCCGAGCGCGGCGCGCACATCATCGACCCGGCGACCGCGCGGCCCGCGACCGGCTTCCTGGCGGTGACGCTGATCGGGGCGCGGATCGCGCACGCGGACGCTTACGCGACGGCGGTGTTCGCGATGGGACCGGAGCGGGGGCTGGAGTGGGTCGAGGAGCGCGAGGGGTTCGAGGCATACGCGGTGCTGCCGGACGGGACGACGGTGGAGACGGCGGGGTTCGGGCGGTATCTGGCGGGGTGAGTGGGGGCGGAAAGCCGGGTGCGGCGATGCCGCGCGATGTCCGGCTGCCGGCCTCAGCCGGCCCGCAGATCTTCGGCGGTAAGTAGAGACAGCAGCTGGATCCCTTGCCCGGCAAGCGCTTCGCCGCCGCCCTGCTGGCGGTCGATGACACACAGCGCCTCGCGCACGTCGGCGCCGAGCGTGCGCAGCTCCTCGGTGGACAGCGCGATCTGGCCGCCGGTGGTGACCACGTCCTCGACGATCAGGACGCGGCGGCCCGTGATGTCCGCGCCCTCGGCGAGGCGGCGCGTGCCGTAGGTCTTGGCCGTCTTGCGGACGAAGGCGCAGGGCAGGCCGGTGTGCCGGCCCAGCGCCGTGACCACCGGGATGCCGCCCATCTCGAGGCCGGCGAGGACCTGCGTGCCGTCCGGGACGAGCGGGGCCATGCGCTCGGCGATCTCGTCGAGCAGCACGGGGTCGGCCTCGAAGCGGTACTTGTCGAAGTACTCGGTGGCGGTGCGTCCGGAGCGGAGGGTGAACTCGCCGGTGAGGTGCGCGGCGGCGTGGATGCGGGCGGCCAGGTCTGAGTGCGTCACAGCCAGCCACTATCGCAGCCGCGTCTGACGAGTGCTGTGCCGAAGCGTTCGGCCACCTCATCCGGCGAGCGGCCGGCCTCGCCGAAGTGCTCGCGGCGACGTCATCCGATGAGTTCCGATGAGTGCCGGGCCTCGCCGAAATGCTTTGCGGCGGCCTCATCCCACCAGCGCCGTGCCGAAGTGCTCGGCGACCTCGTCGGCGATCGCGAAAGCGTCGCGCGTCCCGTCCACCTCGATCACCGGCACGCCGCACTCCTTCGCCCGCCGCACCGCGTCCTCGCCGACCAGCCGGTCGCGCGCGACCCGGTTGGCCTGCGCGCGTGCCGCATCGCTCGTGTGGATGCCCATGGCGCCGGCGCGCGGCAGGGTGCTGAGTTGGTGCTGGCGGAAGTCCTCCGTCGGGACCATCACGACCATCCGCGTCGGCGCGTCCAGCAGCGGCAGCACCAGCTCCGGCCGCAGTCCCCAGCCCTCGGCGATGATCGGCCGCGCCGAATACAGGCCGCGCAGGTCGTCCAGTGCCCACTCGAAGCGCGCCGGGAACCCGGCCAGCGTCTCCTCGGCCATCCGCTCCGGCGTCGTCTCGACCCAGACCGTGTCAGGGGACGGATCCTCGGCCGCCTGCCCGAGTGCGACGCGCCGGGCGATCCGGCGCTCGTGGTGGCCGCGGGCGTCGTGGTAGTCGTAGTGGTACGCGGTCAGGCCGTGCCGGTGCGCCAGGATGCGCGCCACCGTCGACTTGCCGGCCCACTGCGCGCCGCCGATCCAGAGCGTGCGGCGCAGCGTCTCGAAGGGATCCCAGGTCTGCTCGGCCATCGCGGTCCTCCCCGGCATGCTGTGGCGATGTCGTTGGCGATGTCGCAGGGAGCGACTGTAGCCGAGGCCCGCGTGCTGCGGGCCTCGGCCGGCGGCCTGGATATATCAGGGTTTTCAGATCAGACGCGCTTCGCTGGCGAGCATCTCCAGCAGCGCCTCGGGATCCGCGAAGCGCTCGGGCAGGCCGCGCGCCAGGAACCACTTGGCGACGTTGTGCACGTCCCGGGTCATGTACTCGCGGCCCTTCGGGTTCACCACCACGTCCACCACCTGCGGCAGGTCGATGAGGACCAGCCGGCCGTGGTGCACCAGGAGGTTGTACGGCGACAGGTCGCCGTGCGTCTGCCCGCGCTCGGCCAGCGCCAGCAGGGCGGCGACCAGCTGCTCCCACAGGTCCAGCAGCTCGTCGGGATCCGGGCGCATCTGCGCCAGCCGGGGCGCGGCCGTGCCGTCGGCCTCGCCGATGAACTCCATCAGCAGCTCGGTGCCGTACAGCTGCACCGGATACGGCACCGGCACGCCGGCCTGCCAGAGCTCGGACAGCGCGCCGAACTCCGCGATCGCCCACTGCTGGGCGATCAGGTTCATGCCGAAGGAGGTGCGGCCCTCGATGGCGCGCATGTCGCGGGTGCGGCGCAGGCGGCGGCCTTCGAGGTAGCCGGCGTCGCGCTGGAAGTTGCGGTGTTCGTTGGAGCGGTAGCGCTTGGCGGCCATGGTGACCTCGGCGCCGGTGTCGGGGAAGACGCGGCGCAGCAGGAAGACGTCGGCTTCCTTGCCGGTCTTCAGGACGCCGAGCTCGTGGTCGCAGGCGCCCTGTTCGGTGATGACCCATTCGGGCCGGGGTTCGGGGCCGTGGCCGGCGTCGACCCAGTTGGACCAGCGGTCGCCCTCGGGCGGTGCCATGTCCTGGTTCTCGCGCTCGATGGCGAGGCGGGCTCGTTCCTCAAGGGTGAGGCGGCCTTTGCGGTTCGGGTTGGCGACGGAGTCGTCGATACGGCGGCGCATGCGTTGCGGACGCGCGGAGGTGTCACCGAAATCGGCGTAGTCGTCCTCGTTCTCGGAATCGTCCTCGAAGCCTTCTTCGAGATTGTTCTCGAAGTCGTCCTCGAAGTCGTCCTCGAAATCGTCGAGGTCGTCGGAGCTGTCGAAGCCGTCGTTCAGGTACTGCGAGTGCTTGGGCACTGTGGTGTTCTCCATGTGGAAAGGAGGGAAATGATTCGGGATTCCGCGCGTGCGGCAATGACGGCAAACGTCACTGTCCCCACCTCCTTCCAGGAGAACGTGATCGGCGACCGGTCTGATCGGCGATGCGCACGACCTTGGCACGCTCGCCGACGGCGCGCAACCGATTATTCGCGCGCCGGTACGATCGGTCCGTGAGCGCAGGTGAGGGGGCCGGGGACGCGCCGGACGCGCTGGACGCGCCGGGTGCCGTCGGCTGGGTCCGCGCCGCCCAACGCGGCGACGCGCTGGCGATGAGCCGCCTCCTGGACGAGCTGACGCCCTACGTCGGCCGCCTGTGCGCCCCGATCGCCCTCGCCGACGGCCCGGACGCCGCGCAGGAGGCGCTGATCGCGGTCTTCCAGAACCTGCGATCGCTGCGCGAGCCCGCGGCGCTCTACGGCTGGGTCCGCCGCATCGCGGTCCGAGAGGCGATCCGCGTCGCGCAGCGCGGCGCCCGCCAGCAGCCAGCGGAGCTCGCCGAGCTGCCCGCGCCGGGCAGCCCCGAGCTGGCGGTGGACATCCGCGACGTACTGGACCGGCTGTCGCCGGAGCACCGTGCGATCCTGATGCTGCGCGAGGTGGAGGGTTTGGACGAGCAGGCGGCGGCGGAGGTGCTCGACGTGTCGGCGGGGACGGCGAAGTCACGCTTGAGCCGCGCCAAGGCAGCGTTTCGGAAGCAGTGGACGGCATGAGCGACGGGAAGCGGGACTCAGAACCTCGCGGCGCAGGCGGCCCGAGCGGCGACGGTCGGCCCGGCATGAGCGGCGGCGGTTCGGCTGGCAGCAGCGCGGGCGGCAGCGGCCCGGGCGGGAGAAACAGCGCGAGTGGCGGCGGTGCGGCTGGCACTGGCGGCCCGAGCGGCGGCAGTCCGGCTGGCAGCAGCGGCGGCTTGGGTGGCACCGGCGGCGCGAGTGGTGGTGGCTCGGGCGGCGGCGAGAGCAACATGAGCAACGCAGGCACCTGGCCGGTCGCAGACCTCGACCCGGTCCGCCGCATGCGCGTCCTGGCCTCGGCGCTCCCCTCCGGCGCCTACGCCGAGCTGCGCGTCGACGCTCCGTTCGAGCGCGTCTGGGGCTACCTCGCCGACATGGAGCGCAGCATCCCCGACCTCATCGGCTTCATCCGGCGCTTCGAGCTCCGCGCGGACGGCTCAGCGGTCGCCACCGGCCTGCTCGGCAACCGGGGGCGGTTCGCCGTGGAGCTGCGCGAGGGCTGGTGCGTGATGCAGGACCGGTTCGTGGTCGGCGGGTTCGCGGCGGTCGCCGACGGCGCGGGCACCCTCGTGGCCGGATGCGGCGCCGTCCGGACCGCCGGCATCCGCAAGGCCGCCCCGCTCCTGTTCGGCGAGCGCGCCGTGCTGCGCACCCTCGGCAAGGTGCGCAGCCACGTCGAGGGCCCCAGCCGTCAGTAGACCCTGTTGTCCAGCGGCAACGGCATGCCTTCGCAGACCGCTGATGTCGGTTCGCCGCCGTTCACCAGGTAGTCGTTCACATGCGCGTCCACACACGCGTTGCCCGCGTCGTACGCGATGTGGTTGCCGCCGCCCTGCACGAACACCATCGCCTGACCCGACTCCTGCGCGTCCTCGAGCGCGCCCTCGACCGGCGTCGCCGGGTCGAACTCGTCCTGCACCATCAGCATCCGCGGCAGGTTGTCCGCGCCCGGGAGCACGGGATGCTGCGAGGTGTGCGGGTAGAACGCGCACGGCTCCTCCGTCGACTCCGCACCGACCAGCGGATACGTGGCGCCGAGCCGGTCGCCCTCGGACACCCAGTACCCGGGATCGTGCGACCACGGCGTGTCCGCGCACGTCACGGCCCAGTACGCCCCGCTGTTCGCCTTGCCGGTCGGCACCCGCACCGCCGGCAGCAACTTCGTGGCCTGAGTCGGATCGGCTCGCAGAGCCTTGAGAACCCCGGCCCACTGCGGCCAGCCGTCCGAGTTGTACAGCGCCTGCGCCTGCAGCACGTCCAGCGAGCTGCCACGGCCCTGCGCCGCCACCGCGGCCCGCAGCGCGTCGAACGACGCCTGCGCCTCGTCCGCGGTCGTCCCGAAGCCGTAGAGGTCGTCGTGGCGCGCGAGCCACGGCAGGAACTGCACCTCGAAGCGCCGGTCGAAGCCGCGCGCCCAGGAGTCGACGTAGTCGTCCTTGATCGTCGCACGCCAGTCCATGTTCGAGTCCAGGACGAAGCGGTCGGCGCGCGAGCGGAAGGTCGCGGCGTACCAGGCCCCGAGCCACGTGCCGTACGAGAACCCGAGGTAGTTGACCTTCGGCTCGCCCAACAGCGCGCGGATCAGGTCCATGTCGCGGATCGTCTGGTCGGTGGTGATGTACGGCGCCAGCGGCGCCGCGCCGCAGCTCTGCCCGACCAGGCGCGCGTTCGCGAGCTGCTGCGCGGTGTTCGCCGCGGAGCGGTCCCGCTCGTCGGCGATCGGTGTGTACTGGGACCAGTCGATGTTGCAGTTCAGCGCGGTCGACGGCGCGACGCCGCGCGGCGCGAAGCCGATGATGTCGTACGCGCCCAGCAGCGACGGTTGGGACTTGGCGGTCTTCGTCGCCAGGGTCGAGCCGTCGCTGCCGGGACCGCCCGGATCGACCATCAGGATGCCGCGCCGTGCCGAGCCGCCGGTGCCGGCGACCTTCGTGACGCGGACGCTGATCGTGCCCTTCGACAGGTCGTACCAGTCCATCGGAACGGTGACGTCGGTGCAGTACGTGACCGGGTACTGGTGCCAGTCGGTGCCGCCGGGCGGCGGGTTCTGGTACCAGTCGCACACCTGCCAGTCCAGATGTTGCGCACCGAGCGCGCCATAGGGGTTGACGTGGTTCGCCGGTGCGGCCGAAGCGGTGGACCCGACCACCGGGATCAGGGCCAGACACGCCACGCCGACGAAGGCAGGTCGCAGAGCTTTACTATGGATCATGGTCTTACGATAGAAGCCGCTGATCACTCGGCGGATCACCCGAGCGACGGAATTCGGCGCCGACCCCTCGTTCGCTCGGGGGAGGCCCTACGACCGAGAACCGGCGGCTACCCCAGAAACCGGAGCACCTCCGCCGCCACCGCCGCAGGCTGCTCCTCCGGCAGCAGATGCCCGCCGCCGAGCAGCACCACGACCCTCAGCTCGTCCGCGTGCCGCTCCCCGCCCGCCAGCACCGCCGGCGGGATCACCACGTCCCGCTCCCCGCCGATGACCAGCGTCGGCACCGTCAGCCGCGCCTTCCGGTAGCGCCCGAGCGGGTGCCCGAAGATCTCCTGCCACACATACGCCGCGTTCACCTGCTCCACGGCCCGCGCCCGCGCCGGATCGCGCAGCAGATCCGTGTAGATCCGGATGTCCTCGCGCTCCCACAGCGTCTTGTCCGCGGTCCAGTGCCGCAGCAGGAACCCGGCGAAGCCGGTCCGCCGCAGCACCAGCCGCCCGATCGGCGGGTGCTCGATGAACGCCGTGTGCCACATCCGCCACAGGTTCGGCAGCACGCGCCGGGCCGGCGGCCACAGGTGCGTCATGTTCACCGATACCAGGGCGTTGACTCGCTCCGGATGCCGCAGCGCCGCC
The DNA here is from genome assembly GCF_015356825.1 of Catenulispora rubra. GTDB lineage: Bacteria > Actinomycetota > Actinomycetes > Streptomycetales > Catenulisporaceae > Catenulispora > Catenulispora rubra. The sequence continues at coordinate 57,722 of NZ_JAACYW010000014.1, forward strand.
ACGGATCCGACCCAGCCGCCCCAGTCGTGCCCGACGATCGCCGCCTTGCCGATCCCGAGCTCGTCGAGCACCGCGATCACGTCCTCGGCCAGGTTCGGGGTACCGTAGCCGTGCTTCGGCGCCTCCGTCCAGCCCGATCCGCGCAGGTCCAGGGCCAGGACGCGGTGCGCGGCGGCGAGGTGCGGCAGCATCTGCCGCCACACGTACCAGTGCTGCGGGAAACCGTGCAGCAGCACCAAGGGCGCGCCGTCTGCGGGCCCTGATTCGGCGACGTGGAATCGCACGCCGCGCGCGGTCACATATCGGTGCTCGACTCGATGAGTGGCTTCGCCGATCGCGGGCAACGGGAAAACGGACACGGGTGGCTCCTGCCGGTTCGACTGCGGTGGATGCTGTCGAGCTGAGGAGGAGCCACCCGGTCTATTCGTTCCCTGTGATCACGCCGCCAAGTGTGTGACGTGTGTCACCAGGCGCCGCGAGCCCGCTATTTGGCGAGCCCGAAAGCGTTCACCAACTGCCCGTCGGCCGTGTCGCCGTCCAGCGACCACGTCATGTCGCCGCGCAGTCCCAGGGCCTTGATGAACCAGACCTTCTCCTGGATGCTCTGCCGGTCGTCGAACGTCCAGAAGGTCTTGCTCGCCGGGTCGTACTTGTACGCCGCGCCGGAGAACGGGTCGTGGTGCACGGTCCCGGGCTGCGCCGCGATCTGGTTGTACTCGACGTCCGTCGCCACGCCGGTGGCCGGCTGGAACTCGCCGTCGCCGTTCGGCCCCGGCGCGACGCCGGTCCAGCCGTGCGCGTAGAAGGGGATCGAGATGGCGATCTTGCGCGGGCTGGCGCCCTGCTTGAGGTAGTTGGCCACGACCTCCAGCGTCGAGATCTCGCCGTTGTTCGGGTACGGGTCGCTCGGCGTCGCCCGCGGCGCGGGGTCGAACGGCGACGGGAACAGGTTGGACTGCGACTCCGTCGGGCCGGTGGTCTCCCAGGGCCCGTTGAAGTCGAACGTCATCACGTTCATCCAGTCCACGATCCGCGACACCGGGCCGACCTCGATGTGCGAGACCTTCTCCGGGCCGGACGGGGTGTCGGCGGTGAGCAGGTAGTGCTTGCCGTCAGCTGATCCCTGAGCGTTCAGCTGGTTGCGGAACTCCTGCAGCAGCAACGTGAAGTTGTGCGTGTCCTGCGGACCGTGCGGGTTGTTGTTGCCGACCTCGTCCGGGTACTCCCAGTCGATCGCGATGCCGTCGAAGATCCCGGCCGCCGCGCCCTGAGCGGCGCCCGGCAGGTTCCCCTTGATGTACATGTCGATGCAGGACTGCGCGAACTTCGCCCGCGAGGCCGGGGTCGCCGCGGCGGCGGAGAAGTTGGTGGACTCCGACCAGCCGCCGACCGACATCACGATCTTCAGCTTCGGATAGGCCTTCTTCAGCTCGCGCAGCTGATTGAAGTTCCCTGCGATGCTTTGCGCGCCGGTGTCGGCGGTGCTGTCCACGGAGTGCGCGGCGTCCACCGGCTTCTGCCAGTCCGCCCACGAGTCGGCGCTGGCGCAGGTGCCGTCCGGGGCGATGTTGGAGAACGCGTAGTCGATCTCAGTGAGCTTGTTCACCGCGCCGGAGGCGATCAGGTTCTTCTCGTAGAACCCTGAGTAGATCCCCCACTGGGTGAAGTATCCGACCGAGACTTTCCCGTTGTTGTCAAAGGACTGTGCGGATTGTGCGGCGCTGCCGGGGGTGGCCAGTGCCGGGGAGGCGGCGGCGACCGGCACGATCGCCAGGCTCAGGACGGCGGCCGCGGCAAGAGCGGTGCGGCGCGGCCGGTGGGGCTGGGAGGGGCGGCTCATGAGGCTCCTCGAAGTGAGACGAAGATGTCTAGACCAGCGTTGGCGAGCGCCATGCTCCTCGCCGCCGACCCCGTGGTCAAGTCCTCGTAAGGGCTTCTTTGCCTTTCGCTGACCTGCTGCGGGATGACCATGGTCGATGCCAGCAGGTCTAGACCTTGGTCTAGACCTCACCCTTGACAGTCCCCGAGGACGGCGGTACTTCTTCCCTACGACCCGATCCGTTTATTGCGGCGCCGCTCTCCGGATCAGCTCCATGCGCAGTTTCTTTCCGAACGGTTTCCCTCCCGCCACAGGAGCGTGCGTAACGAATGAGAGCGTCACGAAGCTCGATAAGCAACAAACACAGCTCTATGAGCAACAAACACAGATCGGCCCTGACCGCGGTGCTCGCCTCCGCGGTCATCGTCGCGGGTGCGTCCGCCGCCATCGGCGCCGGTCCCTCCTCCCACGCCGCGATGCGGAGCAACAACACCACGGGGGCCGCCTCGACGTCCGGCGGCCTGAAGGTGGCCTACTACGACCAGTGGTCCATCTACCAGAACGCCTACTACCTGAAGAACGTCGACCAGTCCGGGGCCGCGGGTAACCTCAACTACCTGATCTACGACTTCGAGAACATCGACCCGACCAACCTCACGTGTTTCGAGACCACCAAGGCCACGGACCCGGACCCGGGCGGCGAGAGCGACCCGAACGCCGGCGACGGTGCCGAGGACCAGTTCGCCGACTACCAGAAGTCCTTCGACTCCTCGATCAGCGTCGACGGGACCTCGGACGTCTGGAACCAGCCCGTCGCCGGCAACTTCCACCAGCTGCAGGAGCTGAAGAAGAAGCACCCGAACCTCAAGGTGATGCTGTCGCTCGGCGGCTGGACGTACTCCAAGTACTTCTCCGACGTGGCCGCCACCCAGGCCTCGCGGCAGAAGTTCGTGTCGAGCTGCATCGACATGTTCATCAAGGGCAACATCCCGGCGTCCGGCGGCTACGGCGGCCCGGGCACCGCGGCGAACATCTTCGACGGCTTCGACATCGACTGGGAGTACCCGGCGTCCAACGCCGGACACCTGGGCAACCACGAGTCCGCCGCCGACAAGGCCAACTACACGGCGCTGCTGCAGGAATTCCGGACCGAGCTGAACGCTCAGGGATCAGCTGACGGAAAGTCCTACGCACTGTCCGCCGCGCTGCCCGCGGGTCAGGAGAAGATCGCCGCCGGCATCGAGACGCAGAATGTCGGCAACATCCTGACGTTCGGTGACGCGATGACCTACGACATGCACGGCGCGTGGGACGCGACCGGGCCGACGAACCACCAGGCCCCGATCTACAGCGACCCGAACGACCCGATGACGCCGGTCTCGCCGGGCAATGCCAAGTACAACCTCGACGAGGCGGTCAAGGCGTACACGGTCGGCGATCCCGCCTACGGCATCCCTGGCGGCTTCCCGGCCGGCAAGCTGAACGTCGGCATCCCGTTCTACTACCGGGGCTGGACGGGGGTGAGTGCCGGATCGGCCCACGGCTTGTTCCAGCCGGCGACCGGGGCCGCGGCGGGAGCCGCGGATTCCGGGAACGTGCCGGGCATCCAGATGTACAAGGAACTCAGCGGGATCGTGAACAACCCCTCTGACACCTACTGGGACCCGGTGGCCGAGGCTGCGTACTTCTACGACGGGACCAACTTCTGGTCCGGCGAGAACGCGCAGTCGATCCAGGCCAAGGCCGACTACCTGCACTGCAACGGCCTCGGCGGGGCGATGATGTTCTCGCTGTACGACCTGGACTCGGCGAACACGCTGTTCAACGCCGCGGTGAACGACGTCAACGGCTCGGCGGCCTCCTGCCCGACCGGTCCGCCGTCGACCACGCCGAGCACGACGCCGAGCACCACCCCGAGCACGACGCCCAGTACCACGCCGAGCACCACCCCCAGCACGACGCCCAGCACGACACCGAGCACGACGCCGAGCACTTCGCCCTCGTCGTCCTCCGGCGGCGGCAGCGGGATCCAGAACGCCGGCTTCGAGAGCGGTTCGCTGTCCCCGTGGACGTGCACGAGCAACTCGGGAGTGGTGCAGAGTGCGACGGTGCACAGCGGGTCGCACGCACTGCAGGCATCGCCGAGCGGTAGCGACGACGCGCAGTGTTCGCAAACTGTCACGGTCAAACCGAACACCACGTACACGCTGTCCGCGTGGGTGAACGGGCCCTACACGTACATCGGGGTGACCGGCTCCGGCGGCGACAGCTCGACGTGGCAGACCGGGAACAGCTGGTCCAAGCTGTCGACGAAGTTCACGACGGGAGCGTCGGTGACCTCGGTGACGGTGTGGGTCCACGGCTGGTACGGGCAGAGCGCGTACTACGCGGACGACTTCGCGCTGAGCTGAGCAGTAGTGGTGAGCAGTGTGAGTAGTGCCGAGCAGTGGTGACTGCGTCGGCTAGGCGGTCCTAGCCGATCGCGCAGAGCCCGGAACCGTGTGCCGCAAGACTTTCGCAGAAGTAACACAAGCGATCTGTAGAGATCGGCTCTGTGGATGCGAGGTCAAGCGCTGAGGCACCGGTTCCGGGCCTTCGGCCGGCCTACCGCGTGTGCGTGGCTGAAGCACCCTGAGGGGGCTTGGTTGGGCAGGAGGAGCAGGGTTCGTAGACCTGCCTCAAGGTGCTCTTCCAGGCCCCTTTGAAGTGTTTTAGTGAGGGCCCTCTCGCGCGGTACTGACTCGGCACGGAACCCACCTGTTGACCAGCCACGTCACCCGATGGGGGGACGGTGAGTTGACGCCACGCCGATCGGCAGCACAGACTCAGCGGGCAACGTTGATGAAAACAGTTTTCGTTTGCGACGCTGAGTGGAGGTCGGCATGCGTATCGCTCTTGTTGGCAAGGGCGGCAGTGGGAAGACGACCGTTTCCGCGCTGCTCATCCGGCACCTTGCGTCGTCCGGTCATCCGGTCATGGCAATCGATGCTGATATCAACCAGCATCTCGGGGCCGCACTTGGCCTGCCTGATGAAGAGGCTGGTGCCATCCCGCCGATGGCGAAGCACCTTCACGCGATCAAGGACTACCTCCGCGGACGTAACCCGCTGGTTGCCTCGGCAGAGGTGATGATCAAGACCACTCCGCCCGGGCGCGGCTCTCGCTTGCTGCGCCTCAACGAGGACAACATCGTCCACAACCTCTGCGCGACTCGCCTCGACGGTGAGTTGGCGAGCGTTCGCCTGATGGTCACAGGTGGCTTCAGTGAGTCAGATCTTGGCGTCTCCTGCTACCACTCCAAAACCGGCGCAGCAGAGCTGTACTTGAATCATCTGGTCGATGACCAAGGCGAGTACGTCGTGGTGGACATGACGGCCGGCACCGACGCATTCGCTTCGGGCCTGTTCACTCGATTCGACCTCACTTGCCTGGTTGTGGAGCCGACCCGCAAGTCCCTGTCTGTCTACAAGCAGTACAGCGATTATGCGCGCGAGTACGACGTGACGATCCGCGTAGTGGGCAACAAGGTCACGTGCGCCGATGACGTGTCGTACCTGCAAGAACACGCCGGTACCGACTTGATCGCATGGCTTGGAGCGTCGTCGTATGTCCGTGCGCAAGAGCAGGGTCGTGACGAGGACTTCGCTCGGCTCGAATCGACGAACCGGGCTGCCCTTGCCCGTCTCCATCTTGAACTCGACTCGGTGAAGCAGGACTGGGCGAAGTTCACACGGCAGGGAGCTCAGTTCCACCTCAAGAACGCCGTGGCATGGGGTAACAGGGCTACGGGCCTTGACCTCGCCGAACAGGTGGATCCGTACTTTGTCACCGGACCTGAGGCCTTCGTCGCTTCGTAGGCCCATCGTCTGAGGTTTCGTCCGCGTGCAACATCGTTAGGGTGGGGTTGTGTCAGAGCTTGTATTCACTCCGGAGCGGCGTGCGGAGCTCCGGGCGTTCCTGAGCGACGATCAACTGCTTCAGTCGGAATACCCGCGCGTGGCGGAGTACTTCAACGCCGCGGCTGGGCTGCCCGGAACGGGGGACTCGGACGCCGATATGGCGTTCGACGTTCGGTTCCTGCACTTCATGACCGGTGGCCAGGTGGTAAGCGAAAACCCGTACTGGGAGATCGTTGCGCCGTCCGTCTTCGCGCGTGATGGTCGACGTGTAGTGGACGGTGGCAACCCTCAGGGCAGTCCGCAGCTCGCGTTCGCCGAGATGATCCTCCAAGCAAGCTACGCCTACGCGATTCCATCGCCCGAGACGATCCAATGGGTCATGCGCCACTGCGCGGATCGTCCGATCGTCGAGCTTGGCGCCGGTCGCGGCTATTGGGCTGCGCAGCTCTCCCGCGCCGGCCTCGATGTCCGCGGATACGAACTGGAGCCACCCGACGCGATCGACAACGCTTCGTTTCCGCGGGCTACAGGCCAGACTGACGTGTGGTTTCCCGTTGCTGGCCTTCCCTCGATGGAGGCGGAAGGACTCTCCAACTCCACGCTGTTCCTTTGCTGGCCCCCCGGTTGGGGCAACCCCATGGCGTCCGACGCGCTGAAGGCCTATGAGGCTTCCGGCGGTGACCGGCTGATCTACGTCGGGGAACTCAAGGGCGGCAAGACGGGTGATGACGCCTTCTTTGACGCGCTCGCCGAACGCTGGGAGCTAGAGTCCACAGACTCACAGTTCGTCTCGTGGTGGAACTTGGCAGACGTCGCGCAGATCTGGGTCCGCCGCTAAGCCTGCCAAGTCACGTCTCAGGACCGCTGTCTCACCTACGGCCGGCCTTCCGGAGCGTCGGGCTCGCCGCGCCTTAGCGGCATCCGGAACAGGAAGGCGTCATAGCGGCCCTGCGGGTAGGAGATGTCCGAGAGCATGATGAGCCGTCCATCAGCCTCGAAGAACCGCTGATGGACGGTCTTCACCAGTTCGCCCGGCGTCGAACGCAGCCATTCGGCGTGCTCTGATGAAGGCATCCGATCGGCCAGCCTCTCCTCAAGATCTGTGGCCGAATCGACGCCGCTGATGCCCACCGGTTGATACGTGTCAGAGATCGAGACCGGGCGATTGCCTTCCAAGACCCGGGTGATGGTGTGGGTCAGCGGGTCGCTAACGGAGATGCCGAAGGCCTCGGCCAGTTCTTCCGACGCTGGAACCTCCGCTACGTGCCGGTCCACCTCCACCCGTTGATCGGACTCGTGGCGGAACGTGGTCTCGGCGGTCTCGGTCTGGCGCTCGGGTGAAACCCGCACCAAGTTCGGGCGGTCCACGACGAAGTTCCCGCGCCTGCGAACCGACCGGATGAGGCCCTGGCTCTGCAAGAGCTCCACGGCTTTCCTGGCCACGATGTCGGACACCTCGTGACGTTCACAGATCTCCGAAAGGCTCGGCATCCGCGAGCCAGGACGCAGCTCGCCGCTGCGGATGAGACGGGCGAACTCGCCCGCGATGGTGACGTACGCCGGTTCAGGCATGGAACTTGATCCCTTCGTCTGTTGCTCCACGCGAGGGGTGGTCCCATCGTATACGAAGAGCTTGTGCGTATACGAAGCTGCGTATACGATGAACCCACTCCTCACTGAAGAGAGCGAACATGCCTGGTCAGCGAAGTACCAGGCCCGCGACAGATGAAGGTGGGTGGCCCCATGGAGGGTCAAGAACGGTGCCGCGACGGCGAGCGCGCCCCGATCGGGATGGGCATCACGATCGAAGTCCAGGAGTACGACCCGCAGACCAAGAAGATCCGGACGGTGAAGCCGGCGATGCACTGGTACCCGGGTGCTCCCGGCCAGCCCCTCAAGGGTGCCTCGTCATCCTCGATACGGGCAGAGCAGTGACGAGAGCGGCACCGCGCGATGCGTACGGCTCACCGCTCGTGAGGCCCTTTGTGGCGTCGCTGCCGGTGCTTGAGCTGGATCGCGGCACCCGGCGGCGGGAGTCTTCACCGCCACGAATCGTGTTCACCACGAGCTGGCCGACGTGGGGTTTCAGTCCGAACTGCGTCGGGAGCTGGCCGTGAAGCAGCGAGAACGCAGTTTCACAAGGCCGCCGATCGTCGTACCTGAGGCTTCGCACCTGGCGTACGACGCTGGTGAAGTGGTGCGTGTGGTCGGCGAAGATCTCCTGTTCGTTGTGGTGCGACCGACCAACCATCGCCCGGTTTGTGAGCTACCGGATACACCCGAACTGGACTTGTGTTGCGAGCCGGCGGTGCTGGTGTTGCCGATCGACAGCCGAGCGTTGCGATGGGTGCGATTCGCCGACGTGACTTCGGCTAACGAACCTGGCGCAGTACCGCCGTAGTGCGCTCAAGACTTGCGGGTCGTCCTATCCGGGCGCCTCGTAGGAAGGTCGGCGGCTGGTTGGCGGATCCCATCGTTTCTCGCCGCTGGCTGGCTGCCACCGCACTAGGAAGCCCCGTAAGCGTGCTTACGCCGGGCTCCTCAAGCGGATAGTTGCCGCTGGTCCTTCCAGAGCTTCACATCCCGCTTGCCCTGTTCACCAGGCGGTTCGAACATCGTCGCCTGGTCCAGGGGGTGCCGGGCCGGGCCACCCCAACCTTTGCGAGGGGTCTAGGGAGTGGCCCGGCGGGACCTTAATCCCGATGCCGATGGTATCGGGATATTGGGACATGTCCATGTTCTGATACCTCGGCTTACTCAGAGTTCTGCGATGAGTCGGGGGAGGTTGGTTCGAAGTGGTCATGGATGTGTGGGACGTACATCCGGACTTCTGGGAGTGCCGGAAGGGGGTGGACTACCCGTGGCTGTATATGAGGGCTCGCTGGCTGGCTGGCGTGCTGGAGTCGTTGGCTGGCTCGGAGCTCGCGCCGGAAGGGTTGCGTTTGGCGGTCGAGCTGTATGGCGCGGGCTACGCGGTTCGGACGGACGGGACGGCGATCGCTTGGATTGGCCCCGATCCGGATGACGCCGAGATGTGGGCCGAGGTGGCGCCGGACGGGACGGGCGTGTTGTTCGCAGGCGGGATGCTGCTAGCAGCCTGAGCTGGGTACGGGCGTTCGTTGCAGCCGCCGGGACCACCGGCGTGTGGTGCGCAAACGGCGGCTGCGTTCCGCGCGCTGTTGGTGTCGGTGACGGTTCGAGGTTTCGAGCGCGCGCACCGCAACCACGAGGTGTGGACGTTTCCGCCGACCGCTTGTGAGACGCGGCCGTCACCAAATGCGGCGTGAAGATCGTTTGACGTGAGACCTGCGGAGCGTCGTGTACTCCGGGCGTGCGTTGACGGCGCGCCGTTCGGGCCGGCGGCGCCGCGCGGACCGGCCGAAGGCCGCATGCCGCGCGAGCGCCAGCGGACCGGTGAGGCGCGCGGGCGGCGAAGCCGCCCCTTGAGCAAGTACAGAGAAGTTCCGTCGCGTCTTATCAGGCCGCTTGATGCTGCCAGCGAATGCAAAGGAGGGAGATGAGAGTGGACGGGCTGACGGTCCAGTCATGGCGACGGTTCGGCAATGATCGGCTGTACGTCAACGATGCGTCGGGGCGGACGGTGGGCTACTTCGACCGGAAGGCGTCGAAGCTGCACGTTGACGATCCCGCGATGCAGTATGCGGTGTTGGAAGTGCTTGCGCCGTTCCTCGGCAACGAGGCTCCGGCCTTGCAACATCATGCGGCGATGCAACCGGTCGTTGCCGGCCGAGACTTGGCGGGCAATATCGCCGGCGCCGCCGTAGCACAGCAGGCAGCACGGTTGAGGCCGGCGTTGGTGCAGCGCTGGGTGGCCAAGTTGTTGGGCCAGCGGACTGCGGCGACCTCTTGGGACGTGGGCGCCCAAGGCGAGCGGATTGTGGGGCGCCGGCTTGAGCGGCTGCGCGAAGGTGGCTGGCAGGTTTTGCATTCGATTCCGCTGGTCTCGGGCGCGGACATCGATCACCTACTGATCGGGCCAGGCGGGATATTCACGGTCAACACCAAGCATCACCGCGGCGCACGGGTCACGGTGACTAGGGACTGGGTACGGGTCAACGGTCATCAGTACCCGTACATCCGGAACTCCCGTCACGAGGCTGCGGGAGCGGCGCGCCGGTTGCGCGGGGCGCTGGGGCGGCCTGTCGAGGTTCGCGGCGTGGTGGTGTTCGTCGGGGCTGGGTCGCTGAAGGTGCGGCATGCGCCGGCTGACGTGTTGGTGACCTCGGATGAGGCTGTCGCGAGCCTGATGGGGTCTCGGCCGTATGCGCTGGGCCCGGATGTCGTGCGGGGCGTGTTTCAGATGGCACGTCAGTCCCGGATGTGGAGTTCCTGAGATGGCTACTGAGGTTGATGAGGCTGCAACACGCGGTCTGGCCTGGCCAGAGCGGCGTAACGTTGCCCGGGATGGGGAGTGCTAGTGGTGCTGCACGTCGACAAGGCGGCGGAGCAGATGGTCGCACAGATCATGTGTGGCCTGCGATCCGAGCGCCTGAGCGTTGGGATTTCCCAGTGCGCTTTGGCGGAAGGTCTCCCGTTCCGGGGGAGGGCGATCTCGGAGTGGGAGACCCTGGCGATCCAGCCGACGCTGGATCACCTGATCTTGCTGGCCCACGCGCTTGACCAGCGCTTGGTTGTCCTCGGTTGGAACGGGCTGCTGCGGGTCGACGCGGTTCGTCAGCGCCCTGGCGAATCGTTGGTGGTTTTTGAGCGACGGCGGCTGGCTTGGCCGTTGAAGAGTCGCCGCCAAGCTATGGGGATGTCCCAGGGGGAACTCGGCGAGTTGGTCGGCGTCAGCCGAGACTCGATCCAGCGATGGGAGTTGGTACGCGTGCCCCCGCGGCCGATCGCGCACGTCGTGTGGGCCCAGAAGCTGGGATGCTCGATTGCCTTGCAACCGATCGACCCTGCTGGGGACGCACAGACGAAGGCGCGCCTTCGAGGTCCCGCGGTCTGGTCCAGTCAAGGGTCGGCTGGCGGAGTCTCATTTGGTGTTGTCCGTGCCGTTCGTCAGCTGGTGCCGTCGTCATGCCGCCAGGGTCCCGGGTTTCGTATCTGATCTTCCGTCACCGGGAGATGTGCTCCGCGCCTGTGAGGGCTCTCAGGCGCAGCGGTGCCGGGATCCGCTGGACTGAGCCGGCGGAACGGGTCCCGTTCCTTTCAGCTTGCGTAGGGAGCGGGGCCCGGTAGGCGGACCACACGGGCAAACAGTTCATCGAGCAAGGGAGGGCACAGTGAACAGCAAGACAGTGGGCGGGGTCGCAGCGTTGATGGTCGTCTGTGCGATGCTCGGCGCGTGTCAGTCGTCGGCAGCCGGGGGCTCGTCTGGGTCCTCGGGTGGTTCCTCATCTGGCGGGACGGCGGGCGGAACCTCCGGGGGTTCGTCGGGCGGTTCGGCTGGGGTTTCACAGCCTGCCCTGGCGAAGGCGTCGTGTACGGTCGTGCATCCGTCGATCCAGAACCTTGGTGGTCGGGTGACGGCGACGGTGGATTGGAGTTGTGACGGGCCGGCGGTGATGACGCTTCGGTTGCGGCTGGCGTTTGAGGGGAACAACGCTGCTCGTGAGGATGAGGGCGTTGAGGAGGGTAGTCCGGTGACGGTGAACCATCCTGGGGACACGCCTCCGGCCCGAGTCACGGCGCCGTGCACCACGTCGGGGTATTGGCGTGTCAACATGGTGGGGCAGATCGATGACCTGGGCTCAACGCTCGTGTTGAAGAGCGGCGTTGCCCCGTTCAACACTCCGAATTGGGTGGTGCCGGTTTATGTCGCTTGCTGATCGCCTGGCGTCGGTTCGTCTGTTGATGCAGCACTGTCCGGCCGAACATGAACTCGCTGACGGCACCGTGGTCCGCTGCTCGGAGCTGCCTCGGGCGGTTCGTGGTGTGCCGTTGCGGTTGCGCCTGCGGATGGTCGCAGCGATGTGGCAGGCCCCGATTCCCGGTGCCGGCTCGGGTGGGGTCGGCACAACGGCGTCGGTGTGGTGTCGACAGTTGCGCGGCCGTGATGGCAGCGCGCCGTGGGCGTGGGTTCATGCCCGCTAGGTTCTGATTGCCTCAGTCTTCCTCAAAGCAAGGCGCCCCCTGTACTTCTTGACGCAGGTACAGGGGGCGCCTTTTGCGCTGCCTACTCAGATGTCAGAGTCAATGCGATCTTGCTGAGGTACGTGCGTCCAGTGCGGTCGGTGGTGCCGAGGTGTTCGGCGATGGTGCGGCCGGTGACGGGCTGGCCTGTGGCGGTGAGGGTGTCGATCACGTCACGGACGCGGGCGAGTTTCGCAGGCTCATCCAGCCCCGCCCAAGCTATCTTCTCCGCCTTGCCACTCTCGATGGCGGTCGGGACGGCGAGCGCGCGGACGGCGACATGGATAGCCAAAGCCATGACGACGGGTGGGACGGCGGAGGCTGCGACGACGACGGGCCAGCTGATCGGGATGACGCCTGCTTGGTGGAGGTGTTCGACGGTGTTCCCGGCAATCGATATTCCGACCGCGGCGAAGGCTCCGGCTGCGGCCTGCCGACGGTCTTCCGGGGTCTCGGCGAGCACGAGCCACACCAAGGTGGAGATAAGGGCGTAGACGTCGATGGTGACTGGGAACAGCATGGCCCAGTAGCCGGACCATCCGGCGTCGTGTCCGAGCTGGTTGAGTTCGGCGGCGGACAGGCCGAAGGCGGCGGCGATGACTGCGGCGATACCGGCGAGCACGGTGATCTGCGCGGCGCGGACGGTAGATTGATTGCGCATCGATCTGACTCCTTGAAAGTCGTTCGGTGCTGCGCCCGGCGGTGTTGGCTCACTGTCGGGCGCTCTGCTGTTTTGGCGCGGAACCCACGGCTGCGGGCTCCGGCATGCTGCGGAAGTCTTCCGGAAGCTGGTGGAAGGCTTATAGCTGCTTCACGGGGTAGCTGAGCTGTACTGCTTCCCCGCTGGTGCGTTCGCTCTCGGCGAGTACAGGTCCGCGCTTGGCGGAGGTTACGAGGATGGTTTCCAACAGCGGCGTGATGTCTGACAGCTCCAAGGCTGTGGTTTCGTCCGGGTTGGGCATCCGGGTGCGGACGTATTCGATGGCGGAGAGCTTTCCGTGGCGTTCCGTCAGGGCTGTCAGTAGCGCGGAGCGTTCCGGAAAGTGGTCGGTGGCCAGCGGAGTGTTCGCCGTGATCGCGACCGGGAGCAGGCGACGGGTGAGGACCTTGCGGCCGGTTCCGTCTTCGATGGTCGGCAGTTCGAGGACGAACATCGGGTCGTCTTCGCTGATGCCCAACAGTTCGGCGGTGGGCGCGTCCGCGTTCTGCCGGTAGCCGTTGGGTTCCGCGGTCGGCTTGAGCAGGCGTGCCGGGCCGGTGCCGCTGCGGTCGATGGTGGCGGCAGCGCTGTTGTAGCTGCGGCGGACGTAGCTGCCTTTGCCCATGCGGACGCCGATGAGTCCTTCGGCGCGCAAGGCGATGAGGGCCTGGCGCACGGTGGGGCGGGAGACCTTGTATACCTCGGACATCACAGCTTCGGAGGGAAGGAATTCCCCAGGGGCCCATTTGCCGTGGGCGATCTCGTCGCGGACCACGTTTGCAAGCTGCCTATAAAGGGCGTCCGCCCTGATGATCTCGACCATTGCCTGCCCCTTGGCCCATGTCACGGCGTCGTCTGCGCCTCCGGCATCCTCGCCGGTCACGTTTCTATAACAGTTCTCTGAGTCTCGTAGCGCCGATACGGCGGTTACGCCCGGTTGCCATCCGCGACTACCTGCGTGTTCTTGCCGTCGGCGTACACCTGTCAGGATAGGCGATCGCTTCCACCTGTCAAACCTCCCGTGTATGGTCAAAGCATTCGAGTCACCTGTCATGACAGGTGAGGGACGATCGAGCATGAGGGGATCGACGTGCAGAACGTCAAAGTGGATCAGAGCGACATCGAGTCGTTGCGGGCGATCACCGATCCGGAACCGGTAACGGACTTCGACACCGGCGAGGTCGTGGTGAACCCCAAGACCGGGGAGCGCACCTGGCGGACGGGGATCGCGGTGCGTCAGGCGGGCCAGCGTCGGCCGAGCGTGATCGAGGTCAAGACCCGATCGACGACCAGGCCGCCCGTGTCGGACGGCGACGTGGTGAAGGTCGTCGGGCTGGTGGCGACGTTCTGGGAGCAGAACGGGCGTGCGGGCTTGGCCTTCCGCGCCGAGTCCATCGCCAAAGCCGATGAGACCACCAACACCACCGACCCGGCGACCGGTTCAGCATCGACCGCCGGCGCCGCCTCGTCGTCGGCTGCGTCAACCGGTACGGGTGCTCCGCGTACCGCGGCCAAGGGCGGTGGTTTGGCGTGAGCTGCCCAGGTGAGGCGATAGCCAGGATCAGGGAAGGCGTCGAGTCCCTGGCGAAGCTCGCGGAGTTGGCCGAGGGCGCCGACCGGGATGGCAAGCGCGTCGAGTGCAGCGGCTACCTGTTCCAGATCTGCACCGTGGGCACGGCGCTGGCGGATTTCGCGGGCCTGCGCGCTGAGGCGCTACAGGCCGGGGAGGGCTGATCGATGACATCGAACTCTGCCCTGTCGGTGGCGGTGCTGCTGGGCTTCGCCGTGCTGCTGGTCGTGCTGCCGATCGTGCGTGAGCGTTTCCCGAGGACGTGGTGGTATGCGGTGTCGTTCCCGATCCTGTGGGGGCGTATCCGGTTCACCTGGCGTCGGCTGGCGTGGGAGTGCGACCTGGCGGTGACCCGCAAGCGGGCGCACACCATGATCGGGGGGATTCTGCTCAAGGGTAAGGAACTTGATCCGGTTATCCCCCGGCTGTGGATGGGCTGGCCTCGGCCGTTCTCGGCGACGGCGCGGGCGAGGATGCTGCCGGGTCAAACCCCTGACGTATTTGTCGACGCCGCTGAGGCGATGGCGCACGCGTGGCGGGTGCATTCGGTGCGGGTGTCCTCTCCGGCCCGTGGCGAAGTCGAGTTCACGATCTCGGCCCGGGACCCGCTTGCGAACATCGCACCGCCAGGACCGCTGGCCCGGCGGAAGCATCACGGACGACCGTTGTTCGGCGTGTCTGTCACGACGGAGACTGTGGAGTCGCCGGGCGCCGTGGCGGCGGCGAGGCTGCTGCGAGTCTTCGTCGGGCTCCTGGAGGACGGGAGCTCGTGGGTGCTGGATCTGCGGCTGTTGCCGCACTGGCTGATCACGGGCGCGACGCTGTCAGGCAAGTCAACGCTGATGAACGCTGCGGTGGTGGAGCTGGCTCCGCGTCCCGTCGCCTTGGTCGGAATCGACCTGAAAGGCGGTATGGAGCTGGGCAAGTACACGGCGCGGCTCTCGGCGCTGGCCACGGATCGGCCGGCTGCGGTGCGGGTGCTGGGCTACCTGGTGGATGTGGTGTTGGAACGCACCACACAATGCCGCATCGCTGGCGTCCGCTCGATTTGGGACCTGCCAGAGGAGATCCGGCCAGTCCCGATCGTGCTCCTGGTGGATGAGCTGGCAGAGCTGTACCTGGTGGCCGGCCCCAAAGACAAGGCCGATGCGCTGGCCTGCTCGACCAACCTGGTTCGGCTGGCCCAACTCGGCGCGTCCCTCGGGGTGCATCTGCTGGTGGCTGGTCAGCGGGTCGGGTCCGAGTTGGGCTCGGGCGTGACGATGTTGCGCGCCCAGCTGGGCGGGCGCATCTGCCACCGGGTCGCCGATCCGGAAACAGCCACTATGACGCTCGGGGACAAGTTCCCGGATGCCGTGGACGCCGCACAGACCATCGGCCCGCTGGAACGCGGCGTTGCCATCACCACCACCAATGAGGGCGGTTGGATGCGGGCTCGGTCGGCGAACATCGGCGCGGAGCAGGCGCAACGCATCACCACCGACTACGCCCACCAGCGGGTGTGGCTGCCCGGTCTGAGCGACTTCACCCTGCCGGGAGCGGGCTTCGATCTTCCGCCGCGTGGTTTCGATCTGCCCGGGGGTGAGACGTCGTGACGGTCACTACGTCGGCTGCGCTGCTGTTCGGCATCGCAACCTTCCTCATGATCCGGGCACGAACCGTCAGAGTCCTGGAGACAGTCATCGCCGTGCTGTTCGGGTTCACCCTGGCCTCGTCGATGTTCGGGTCCATGATCAGCGCAGCGCTGCACTCTGTGTTCTACGCGCACTCGGCGAAGAACGGTGTGCCCCTCGCCCCTGGTTACCCCTCGGCGACGTGGACGGGTGGGCCGTGAACCGTGACTCGGACACCATCACCGCGCTGTGGCTGCTGGCGGCTATAGCCGTAGTCGCTTACCGACGACACATCGCCTACTGGCTGGGAATCGGGCTGGTCATGCTGCTGCTGACAGCCCTGCTCCTGGGCTCGCAGCACTCCTAGAGAACAGCGCCACCCTCGTTGGCGCCGGACCGAACTCGACTCGCGTCCAGCACCACCACCTCACACAACATCACTGGGACCTCACCTCGTCTCCGCGGCGCTTCAGCGAATTAGGCCAACGCCAAGACCTCAACATCCCCGCCGCATCAGTTGATCTCCGTCCCGCTTCTTCTCCCCGATCACCCCGACCCGCGCCGCCGGCCTCAACCCCGTGCGGCGCGGGTCCTGGCAAGGAGAAGCTGACGTGTCCGACCCGACGCGCATCACCGATAGCACTACACACGCCGCAACGCTCGCCAACGTCCCGTTTGAAGACCGCGGCTGGTACGAACTGCTGTCCCGCCCCGACTACCCCGCGATAGAGCAACAGATCCGCGACGTAGGGGCCTGCGAGCACCCGATATGGCTCTCCGGGCGAACACTGCTCGTCAATGTCGCGACCGGCGCCATCATCGACGCCTTCAGGTCCGATGCCACGCCGTTCGGCGCCATCCCCATCCGGTGCATGAACCGCCGCGCCACCCGTTGCGCGCCCTGCTCGCGGCTGTACGCCGGAGACGCCTTCCACCTGGTCCGTGCCGGCCTGGCAGGTGGCAAAGGAGTACCTACCGAGGTCATCGGGCACCCCCTGGTCTTCGCCACCTTCACCGCGCCCTCATTCGGGCCCGTCCATCGTCGACCGGACCCCCGCCGGCCCCGCGACCTATGCCGACCGCGGCGTGGCAGCGGCACATGCCTGCATGGCAATCCTCGTGGCTGCGCCCTGCGACACGACGAAACGGACGTGCTCATCGGGCAACCGCTTTGCAGTGCCTGCTACGACTACCCCGGCCATGTGCTGTGGAACGCTAAAGCGTCGGCACTGTGGGCCCGGATGATCGACTTCCTGTATTGGCGCTTGGCTCGCGCCGGAAGCATCAAACGCAGCCGCATTCGGCGCACTCTCCGCGTCGAATACACCCGGCTGGCCGAATACCAGGCACGCGGACTCGTCCACTTCCACGCTGCCATCCGCCTCGACGGACCCGACGACCGCAGCGACGATCCGCCAGCTTGGGCAACTGCCGAACTGCTCACAGACGCCGTGCTGGCTGCTGCACGCTCTGTCGTGCTGACCCTGCCGGAGACCAAAGCACTCGGCGCCCCTGTCCTGCGCTTCGGAACCCAGCTTGACGTCCGGCCTGTCGTCCTGGACAGCGACCTACCGCCGGAACGAGTCGCAGGCTACCTCGCCAAATACGTCACCAAAGGCACCGAGGAGGCTTCCGGCACCGATGTTCCTGTCACCCACCGGTCGCAGATCAACCCCATAGCCCGAACCCCACACGTCCGCGCCCTGATGCACACCTGCCGCACCATCGGCGCACTGCCTGGCTACGAAGAACTCGGGCTCCACCGCTGGACACACATGCTCGGCTTCGGCGGCCACGTGCTGAGCAAAACCCGCCGATACTCCACCACCCTCAGCGCCCTGCGCCAGGCACGCGCCGACCACAACTCGGCCAACCGCCTTATGCCAGACGACGACACGATCCGCGACGGACACTGGTCCTACGCCGGCCGAGGCTGGCCAACCGCAGCCATCGCCGAACAGGCCGCTGGCATCGCTGATGAGCTTGCCGAGTCCCGCGAACTCTCCCGGGAGTCAGGGCAGGCCTCGTGAACGAGGATGCCACCTTCCTCGCTGTCGCATCGGCGAGTGGCGACTTGTCTTCGAACGATGTCTGTGGCCCGAGCGGGGTCGCTGGGCAAGGTACGGAACCACCGATCGCCAAACTTGAATTGACCACGATCGAGTTAGCTGCGGCTGATGATGATGAGGCGGATTGGCGGCGGGCGCGAGAGTTGGCGCGTCAAGCTCCACGGTGGTCTGACCGTCACTGGCGTCGCGTAAATGCATCGCTGGGGTACCGAGTGTCGGATGGACGCGTCTCTGCCCGTCCCCCTGTCAAGGCTCGCTGAAAATGGCTCGGTCGGAGATCTTGTTGCGTTCAGGCCGTGAGCAGGATGCACCTGTGGAGGAGGTTGAATGTTCGCCGAGCTGATGCCCGGCTTGACCGTGCCATTCGCCTGCCGAACCAAGCCGTTGGCTCGCGTTTAGATCGTGCCATCGTTTTGCCAGAGTTCGTTGGGCTGCTTATCGCAGGACTCCAGCTCGATAGTGCCCGAGTCACCGGGTCCGGTGGCCGCGAGACACAGCCCGCTCTCCACATTCACGAAGCTGCCGCCATCGGAGGTGGCGTATCCGCGCCTCCACTGTTGGCCGCGTGCGCCATTGCACGACGCGACCACGGGCGTACCACCTTTGATGCTTTGCTCTCCCAGGCAGTATCCCCCGACCTTGTTCAGCAGCTCGAAGGTGCCATCCGACTGAGGGATGTAGTACTGCCACCCGTCCGTGTCGGCACGATCTTTGCATGGGCTGGGGTCTGTCGATGACGACACCACCCATCCGTAGCTTAGGCAACTGCCGGTGCCCATATTTTCGATCAGGTAGTGGACATGGGGGTCGATCGACGAGGTTTGGGGCGGTGTCGAGGCCGTTGTGGTGAACACCACCTTCGAGTTCGTCGAGACGATCGCGGTCGGCGACGGGCTCGGACTCGGCGATGGGCTCGGACCTGGACCCGGACTCGGGCTCGGACTCCGGCTCGGACTCGGGCTCGGCGATGGGCTCGAGCTTGAGTTCACACTCGCACCGGACGTGGGGTTGGGCGACAGGTTCGAGTTAGCCACAGCGGAGGGCTCATGCTGGATCTCGGCAACGACTATGGTCGCGATTGCCGTCACGATGACGCCGAGCAGCGCGAAAATCGCAGGGCCGAGCCATGTCCGACCTGCGTTCGTGCCGTCTCCACCACCGCGCGCCGGACTGGCGACTTCGGTGGAGCCGGACTCTTTCTTTTCTGGCGCTTGGTCAAGTGTTGTGGACTCCCCGTTTGACGGCTGGCCGGACTTAGGTGAGATCCGAGAACGGAACAGCATGTACACCACTGTCTCAGGGTTCTTCATTCGTCGCGCTGCTGCGGCGAAGTCGTTACATACTCAGCAGCAATCCCGAGATTCGGCTGTCGGCGACCTAGCGGATCTGATCGATGAACCTGCCGGACACAGCGACGAGTAGCCCCGACAGAAGACCGTCGAAGCTGCCGGTGGCCAGAACTTTGCCAGGTGCCACCGGCAAAGGACGAGCAGAGTGTGGCCTTCCGTGACGACCACAACAAGATCGCCGACAGGGCCGTTTTCAAAGAGCGCCAACACCCCGGCATGGGTGGGTGGGCTGCTGGCTGGGCGGCGCGGCTTGGTCGCCTTTAGTCCTCTGGGTCTGGGTCGCGCCAGACCGGGGTAAGACGGTCGCTGGCCTTCACTCCTCGCCTGCCTTTCGCAGGGGCACAGACCAAGACTTCGAGGGTGTTTTCCACATGGCGGCGCCGCGCGAGAAACGGTAGCCGGTCAGTATCCCAGTCGGCGCGCAGGTTCACTGGCTCGCTGGTGTGGACTGCGGTCTTGCGGAGGTGTTTGTTCCGCTCGCGGGTCAACTGGGTCTCTGTGGCGTCGTACTGGGCCAGCATCGACCAGTACCGGGCGGACGAGATTGAGGACTTGTTGGCGTTCAGGTCCGCGATGTCGGCGCGTACTTGGTCCAACTCGGCTTGCTTATCCCACTCGGTGGGCAGGTGCGTGGCCTGCCGTTTGGCGGCGTCTTCCTCGTACCGGGTGATCACTAGCTTCTTCGCCCACGCGTCGGCGGCTGGTCCGTCGACCCTGGTGCCGCCGCATCCACCGTCGTTCTTGCCCTTGCAGGCGTACCAGAAGAACCCTTCCGGCTTGCCCTGGGCGGGGGTGGCTTTCACGGCTCGCATCGGTTTTCCGCAACCTGGCTTGCCGCATCGGATCGTCCCGGTCAGCAGGTACTTGCGGGCGTTGTACCCGTCGCCACGTTTCGGCCCTGCTCCCAGAAGCTCTATAAGGGCTTCTCGCTCCTCCGGTGTGATGATGCGCTTCCACTGACCGATGACCGGGTTGCCTTCGGCGTCGTAGCAGATCTCGACCTGCTTGTTGTCCGAACCGGTTTCTTGATCGAAGTTGTGCACCTGGCGCATCCGGTACCCGCAGAGGCGCGGGTTGCGAAGCACCGAGATCAGGCTCCTCCGTTGCCACCTCTTGCCGTTCGCCGTGAGGATCCCTCGTTCGTTCCAGTCGCTGACGATCTCCCCGAGGGTGGCGCCTTTCTCGGGATCCAGGAATCGCGCGATCGCCTTCTGCAACTCAACGGATTCGATCGGGTGCAGCGTGCGCTTGTCGTCCAGCCATCCGAACGGCCGGCTCCCACCTACCGGTATCCCTGCCTGCTGAATCGCTTCGTGCTTGCGCTTCACTCGGCGGGCAGTGTCAGCAGACTGCTGGGCTTTGGTCGCCACCACGATCCGCGCCACTGTGCGGCCGTTGTCGGTGAGTAGGTCCAGCGTTCCGGAGTAGTCGATGATCGGGCGCCCGAACCGGGTAACGACGTCAATCGCGTCCTCCAAGTCCCGGTTGTCGCGAATGAGGCGATCGATGTCATAGACGATCAGCCCGTCCAGACGTTGCCCGTTCGGGTCGCGCCGCTGGCGCAGATCGTCCAACGCGCCTTCATAGACGGGCCTGATCACTCGATAGATCACCCGGCCGTCCGGAGTGATTACGCGCTGACGCTTCCACGCAGACGTGTCCGGCTCGTCGTAGGTGTGGATGTAGGTGCCACCCATCGCTTCCACCAACTGGTGGCAGTCCTTCACCTGCTCGTCCCGGTTGATGATGTCGCGTCCGGTCATCGGGCCACGGCGTGTCGAATCCGCGGCCGTCTCGCTGCTGTCCGTGTCAGGGTTCTTCTTCGGGTCTATCTCCCAGGACATGCGGACCAGTCCGGCAAGGTTCATGCCGGACAGGTCGCGCCTCATTGCCCGCTGTACCAGGTCGTCAGCCATGCGCTAAAGGTACTTCTAGGGAAGCGCTGCCCACTGCGGTTCCGGGCTTCGTCGTGCCGTCGTGCCGTCGGGTCGCGGCGCGGCGAATCAGCCGCGCAGCGCCTTGAACGCCTCGGGGTCGCTGTCGCCGAGGAACGTCGCGCAGCGCTCGGCCTCCTCGGTCTCGGCGATGCGCTCGGCGGCCAGGCCGAGGGCGTTCAGGGCGCGCAGGAAGCCGCGGTTGGGCTCGTGCGACCACGGGACCGGGCCGTGCCCCTTCCAGCCGGCGCGGCGGAGCAGGTCCAGGCCGCGGTGGTAGCCGGTGCGCGCGTAGGCGTAGGCGGTGACCGAGCCGGCGGTGGTGTCGTCGGTGGCCAGGGCGGCCTCCGCGAGCGCGGCCCACGCGGCCGGCACCGCCGGGTTCGCGGCGGCCACGTCGGCCGGGGCGGTGCCGGCGGCCAGGGCGTCGCGCACCGGGGCGTCGTCGGGGAGCAGGGTCGGCGGCGGCGAGTTGAGGAGGTCCTTGTGCATGGCTAGAGGCTACCTGCGGCTGTGGTGGTTCGGCGGGCCGTGACGGGGTCGGGCCCATTGCGAGTCGGCGTCATGGGGAGTCGGCGTCACAGAGAGTCAGGGTGCTTGGCAGTCGAAGCCTAGCAACCGGTCGACCAGTCCGTCGACGTACTCCGGAGTGAGCGGGCCCAGGCCGAACAAGACCCGGATGTACATCGGCGCCATCAGGTGGTCCAGCACGCCGAGCGCGTCGGGTGCCGGTTCGCCGCGTTCTCGGGCGCGATCGAGCATGGAGTCAAGCTGCCGGGCGCGTTCGGCGAGGAGATCGTCCCGCGCCTGTACGCCTTGTTGGCCGCTGCTCTCCAGGGCGATGGCCAGGCGCAGCAACGCCAGGCCTTCGGGCCCGGTGATCTCGCGGGCCACGGCGGCCGTGTAGGCGCGCAGATCGCCGGCCAGGCTCCCGGTGTCCGGCATCGGTGAGCGCGCGTTGAGGCGGTTCAGTGCCACGTCGGCGAGCAGCTTCTCCAGGCCGCCCCACCGGCGGTAGATGCTGCTGTCGGCCACGCCTGCGCGGGTTGCGACGTCGGCGATGGAGAACGTGCCGTAGCCGCGTTCGCTGATCAGGTCGGTGACGGCTTGGTGGACCGCCGCGCCGACGCGGGCGGCTCGGCCGCCGGGCCGTCGGGCCGGCGGCGGCTGTGCTGGCTGCGTCGACTGTCCCGGCTGCGTCGGCTGCGTCGGCTGCGTCGGCTGTGCTGGCTCTGCCGGGTGTCGCTCGTCCATACCTCCCACCTTAACGCAGTAATGACTTGCGTTTGTGGCGTGCACCTCCGTACAGTTCCCCTCGCTAACGCAGTCACTGACTGCTTTAAGGAGGGGGATCTCCATGACTGCTTTGCCAGTCACCGCATCGCCTGCGGCCGTGGGCAGCCGGCCGAACCGGACCGTCCTGCTCACGGTGACCTGCCTGGGCCAGTTCATGGTGCTGCTCGACAACACGATCGTCGGCGCGGCGCTGCCCGACATGCAGCGCCGGCTGCACACACAGCTGACCGGATTGCAGTGGATCGTGGACGCGTACGTGCTGCTGGTCGCCATGCTGCTGCTGTCCGGCGGCGTGTTCGCCGACCGGTTCGGGCGCAAGCGGGTGTACCTGACCGGCGTGGCGGTGTTCACCGTCGCGTCGGCGTTGTGCAGCCTCGCGCCTTCGGTCGGCTGGTTGATCTCCGGCCGGGTGCTGCAGGGGATCGGGGCCGCGGCGCTGAGCCCGGCCTCGCTGGCGCTGCTCGCCGCCGCCTATCCGGTGCCGCAGGAACGGGTCAAGGCGATCGGGCTGTGGGCCGGTTTCAGCGGGATCGGCTTGGCCGCGGGACCGGTGGTCGGCGGTGTGCTGATATCCGCCTTCGGCTGGCCGGCCATCTTCCTGGTCAATCTGCCGATCGGCGTGGTGCTTCTGCTGATCGGGCTGCGCAGCCTTGAAGAGTCGCGCAATCCGAGCGCTCCGGCGATCGACGTGCCGGGGACGGTGCTGTCCGTCGCGGGGGTGGGGACGATGACCTACGGGCTGATCGAGGGCGGCGCCCGCGGCTGGACGTCGCCGGTGATCCTGGGCAGCTTCGCTGCCGCAGTGCTCCTGCTCGCCGCCTTCGTCGCGGTCGAGGCGCGTCGTTCGGCGCCGATGCTGCCGCTGCGGCTGTTCCGGCGGCGGCTGTTCACCGTGTCCAACACCGCCATGGTCGTCGTGGGGTTCGCGCTGATGGGGTCGTCGTTCTTCTTCTCCCAGTTCTTCGTGGACGTCCAGGGTGCCTCGATCCTGCGCGCCGGCTTGCAGACCCTGCCGCTGACGGCGGCCATGGTGGTCGTCAGCCCGGTCGCGGGCCGGCTCGCCGTCCGGTACGGCTTCCGCATCGTGGTCACCACCGGTTTGGGACTCGCCGGCTCGGGACTGCTGGCGCTCGGCACAGTCCACGCGGCCACCGGCTACGCGAACGTCTGGTGGCGCCTGGCAATCGTCGGCATCGGCTTCGCGCTGACCATGTCTCCGCTGACCGGAGCGGCCATCCAGGCCGTCAGCCCGCGCGAAGGCGGCCTCGCCTCGGGCATCAGCAGCACCACCCGGCAGATCGGCGCGGTGCTCGGCGTGGCGGTGCTGGGAGCCGTTGTCCGCGCCCGGGAATCCGGCGGCGCTTCCTTCGAGGCCGGGCTCGACAGCGCTTTCGTTGTGGCCGGCGTCGTCACGTTGGCGACCGCTGCGCTCACCGGTCTGTGGTTGATAGGGCGGGAGCGAACCGGGTAACGGGGGCGCTGGGTCGCGGTCGGCTGATGTTCGACAGGCATCAGCCGACCGCGCCGGATCGGCTGTCGGCTACGAGTCCGCGCTCTGCAGGCTGTGGTGCGGGCTGTGCAGCGGCCACGGGGGCAGTGACGGCAATGACGGCAGCGACAGCGATGGCAGTGTCGGCAGCGGGGGCAACGGGGGC
>NZ_JAACYW010000140.1 GCF_015356825.1 Catenulispora rubra
CCGCCACCCCGCCGCCACCCCAGGGAGGCCACACCGCATGACCGAGGAACTGGGTCCAGAGGCCGGACCGCTTCTGCCGGACTGGGACCCGCCGGAGATCGACCGCACCAAGGCCCACCCGGCGCGCATCTATGACTACCTGCTCGGCGGCAAGGACAATTTCGACGTCGATCGCGAGGCAGCCGAGGTCGCCTTGGGTCTGATGCCGGAGCTGCGCGGGATGGCCCGGGCCAACCGTGCGTTCCTGGGCCGTGCGGTCCGCCATCTCGCCGAGGCCGGTATCACGCAGTTCCTGGACATCGGGACGGGTATCCCGGGCCCTGGTAACACCGGGGAGGTGGCGAGGGCCGTGCAGCCCGAGGCCCGTGTGGTCTATGTCGACTACGACCCGATGGTCTCCGCGCATTCCCGCGCATTGCTGGCCGGAGCCGACTCGGCGCTGACCGCGGTCGTCCAGGCCGACGTCCGCGAGCCGAAGACCATTCTGGACAATGGGAACGTTCACACCGTTCTGGACTTCGACAAGCCCATCGCCGTGCTGATGGTGGCGTTGCTGCACTTCGTCTCCGATGCCGAGGACGCGCACGGGATCGTCGCGCAGTTCGTCGACGCTCTGGCCCCGGGCAGCGCCTTGGTGGTTTCGCACGCCTCCGAGGGGCACGAGCTCGGCAAGTCCGTGGCGGCACGCTCCGGCTGGAAAAATGCCACGTCCCAACTGGTGCTGCGCGACCGCGGCGAGATCGAGCGGTTCTTCGAGGGCACCGAGCTGCTGGACCCGGGCGTGGTGATCATCCCGGCCTGGCGGCCTGATGACGAGCTCACGGACGAGGGGCGGTCACTGGACTACGGCCAGGCGGCGGTCGGCTTCAAACGCTGACCGACGCGGCACGGCACCCTGCTTCGAAAGGCGAGCACTTCTTCGCGAGCAGGAGTCCGCAGGGGTTAGTGCAGCGCCGCGTTGATCCTTCGGGGGCTGCCGGTCAGCTGGCGGGTCGCATAATCCCGGCCGATGACTCCGGACGGCTCCGGTACTCCCCGGGGCCGACGCGCCGCAGATCATTGACATCTGTAGGCTGATTCGAAAGCGGGGGCGTGGAACCTAGCGTCGATCCCATGAATCGCAATCGCCGTATCAGTGCTGTGACAGTCCTGGCGCTCTCCACCCTCGCCACCGGGACCGGCGCTGGGTTCGCCGCCACGACCACACCGTCGGCCGCACCGGTGGCCACGCACGCGTACGCGACCGCACCGACCACGGCCACCGCGCCCACACGGTCCTTCCAGGGCACGCTCCCCGCGCCGACCGGCCCCTACGCCGCCGGCGAGGACGTCATCCACCTCACCGACTGGAGCCGTCTCGATCCGTGGGTGCCATCATCCGGCCCCCGCCAACTGACCGTCACGATGGCCTACCCGGCCGGGGTGGACATGGACGGCTCCTTCTACCCGGTCCCGACGCCCGGCCAGATCAACCGGCCGTTCCTCATGCTGGGCAGGGCCGGCGTACACTCGGTCGGCGGTGGCGACGCCACATGGGGGCAGGCCTGGGCCGCCCTCGGCGGCTACAGGAAGTGGCTGGCGGTCACCGGCGCCGACCACCCCAGCTTCACCGACGTGGACCTGCTCGAGGAGGAGGCCGGGTTCCCGACGCCGCCCCTGGACCCCGAACGTGGAATCGTGATCACGCGCGAGTACGTGACGGCGTTCTTCGACCAGACGCTGAAGAGGATCCACAGCCCGCTGCTGGACGGCCCCTCACCTCTTCCAGCACTAGTACAGCGCCACGTTGATGCTTCGGGGGTTCATGCGGCATTGAGTGGGCTTGCGCCTGCCGAATACCTCTTCCGTGCCAGGTCGACACCAGACGCGGATTTGGTTTGGAGGTCGTTGACCCGGCATCGAAGCTCGTGCTGTGGTCTCGGCGAAGTCTCGGGCGTGATGGCCGCTTGTGCTGCTGCGTCTGACCTATCTCGCCGTGACCAACGCCTTCGCCGCGTTGCGGCTGTTACCGATGAGCGAACGGGATAATCTTGACTAGTCGTCACCTCACAAGGCCGGAGTAATCGAGTTCGACTAGCAGTTCATCAATCCTGCGAAACATATGATCCGGTATCGACGCTACAGGCACAACGGATCCGCAGCCCACTGTCATGTGAGGCGGCAATAAGTTCAATTCACCGCCGATGTTTCTCGATAGAGCCAGTCCTTCACTAAGGCCAGCATGGAAGCGAGCCGCCTTCAGCGTTGCAGAGCGTTGACCTATCAATTCCTCGTATCGCAGCCGTAGGCTTCGCAGTCGGTGCCTATGCTCAAACTGTAACATCTGTGACACCGTTGCCGCCCAGTAGTCGGCAAGCGCGGCAACGCTGTTACCGGGATAAGCGGCGGCGAATGCCTCAAAGCCGCTGTCACTAAGCCCCCAGGGACTATCAGCAAGAATCGAGTAGATCATGTCTACACAATCTCTATACATGCAGATAAACGTAGCCTGGGGGTAAAGACGCGCGAACACCTCTGCTGCTTTCGGCGTGCCGATTACCGCGCAGCCCCATCGCTTCGCGCCAACGCGAGCCAAATGCGTAGTTAGCATGATATTTATCGTCGATTTCGTTGCCGAAGCAGCAAGGGTGGAGAAGTCGGGAGGGTTCGACGACTCGAGATGTTGCCACGTTTGGATAAGTTCGGCACTTAGTCGCGGGACATTGACACCCTCCAACCAGGTAACACTGGTGTCATGACTCAATTCGTCAAGCAGGTACGCGACGCCTGATCGAGCGTGACTCACGATGATAATTGGAGCGTCGATACCGGCTTCCCCGTTCTCGTTCACGACTTTGCGCCACCCCGCGCGACACATGAATTCCAGTCAGCGGCAAGCGCAGGGAGGGCTGGGACGGACGTCAATGAGGCACTCGAAATTGTAGAACCCACATTGTTGCCGTTACTGACGGTGACAACCCGGTCAGTGATGGCTGGCCCCGTCTGATGGACTGTGATAGTGGCCAAGCCTCGAGCCACCCTCCATGTATCACTTGCAATATGAGAAGCATCCGACGGGGGGTTTTGGGGTCCCAGCACGCTAGCCTCAAGATCGTTCAAGGTCGTCGGCATCGACTCTGGCATTTTCTGGTCCTGCTGAGAGCAGGACTCCCAGTCTCGAACAGTCTCGACACCGCGCTTGTCGGAAGTCCATACAGCCTCGAATATCGGATCGCCTGAAGCCTGTCGCGTAATGGAAGTGACGCGCTGGATACGACCGCCTGAATCGACTGCGGCGTAAATGTGAGTCTCCTGCACACCCGATGCTTCGGTGTATATTTTGAATGCAAAGTCGTAGTCATTGAGGCGTTGAGACTTGCTGGCATTTCCGCATCCTGCAATCGCCACCAAGGCGGTGAATAGCGCAGTGGTGAAGTAATATCGACGAGTACCAGTCACCCTTCCCATCGGCGAACCTTAAATCCCGCTTTTCGATAAATTCGACGCCGAGCTCGTTTACTTCCAATCATCATTGTTTGCAATAACGGTGGAGCATACTTCTCCAACGGAGATCCGCTAACGCTAACCTTGAAGTATCGAACATGCCGCGCTACTTCTACGACCCAGAATTGCTGACCTGCCCGGTACACTTGGAGCTGCTCTTCTCGACCCAGCCAGTTTGCGGCGACCACCCGGACCTCGCCTGCCGCAAATCCCCATAGAAACAGAAAATAGTCCCCTGCCTTTGCTGTTTCGCTGTATGCTCCACCGATTCCGTGGGCAACCTGCGGAGCTGTTGTAGGGACGCTCCACTGACGTGCGGCCGGATCTCGCTGAAGCAGAGGCTCGCCTTCTGGCTGGCACTCGATGAAGCGCCAGCCAGAGTGGGGAAGGACGATCTCGTTCATGGGACGTTCGGTGTCAACATGCGAACCGCGAGGTGATCGTCCCCGAGTAGCCCCCGTAGGAGGTCACAGCAGAGAATGAGTTCATGTAGGAGTATGTGCCCGCGCCAGCACAGTTCCACTCTGCAAGCGCAATCGCCAAACCACCGTGAGTGCTGGTGGACTTAGCCGTGGCCAAGGTGCTCCACCCGAACCACCGCTTGCGCTTGAGTATCGCTTGCGCAAAGGCCCGTTGGCCGTCCTCGTGACAGTTCAGGGAAGTCTGGGCTCCTGCCAGCCCGCCCCCGCCGCCAAAGATGTACCAGCGACCGTCGCATCCAATAGGAACGTTCCCGTCCCCGCCACCGCTGTTAGCCGGCCTTACCGCCGATGATCCAGCAGATGGAACGAACACCGGCCGCGGTGAAGTTGCCGTCCGGTGAGCCAACGCGGCGTTGATGCGCTGTCTCGCCTGTTGCGCGCTGACCGCGTGGACCGTGGTTGTGGATGACGTTGCAGTGCGCTGTGTACTGCTACCGCTTTCAGCAGCTGCCGGAATGGCGGCGGCGGTTGCTGTAGCAGCCCCAACGGTCATAGTCATCAGCCGTCTGAAGCGCATATCTGCTTCCTCCTTCTCTATACCTTAACTACTTTGGCGTCAGCTTGCCGCCATTGGCTACCGTGGAAGGCGGCTGGTATGCCACCAGGTCGGATTCCGGAATAGCGCCGATACGCGCAATGCCCAAAAGCACGCAGAGCGCCAGCAGAGCTGGTTCACGTAACTGCGTACGCTCGTCGGCGAAGTCGCAGCGTACCCTTCCGGCCACAAGGTCGATCGCTAGATTCGATTCGCCTGCAAGTAACGCTCGCCAGACTGCCGCGCTGGCCAAGACTCTGAGCTTCGTTTCTGGCGTATCACTTATAGATTCGGAATCAGCGAGGTTCTGCTCTTCGGAAGGGAAACGCCAGGTAATGGCTGCTGACTCGGCCCAGGTTTCTCCAATCTTGATAGTAATGTCAGCAGCTCTTAGGGTCGGCCAGCGACGTAGTACATCGGCGCGCTTCGCTTCGGAGGAGGTCACAAGGCGGTCGCGAATCGCTGCCGCCACCTCAAGATCTGGACTAGGTGTGGCATCACTGCCGTGCCCTGACTCGCCTTCGCCACGATGACCGACCTGTGGGTAGCCGAGATCGGTTAGAACCAGGTTGATTCCGTCGAGCAGCGGTGGCGGAATAGCCATGACCGGGACCCGCTCGCCGCGTCCGACAGATGCGGTAGAGATCTTGTCGGTGAACCAAATCTTCTGGTCGCCGGCGCCGTGCGAATCGTGCTCGGTGTTCAGGCACAGGTCAGCAATACCGGAGATGGGTGATTCTCCAAGAAAATTGAACACAGAGTTCGCGATCAATTCCGGATCTGATACTAGATCCTCGTACCTCACACGCATGCAGCGTTCACGATGCGATTCCTCGAACTCACGGATCGTCTGAGTTGTGAACAGCCAATAGTGCCCGATCGCGGCCACGCTGTTACCGGGGAACTCGGCGGCATGCGGTGCAAACCCAAAACTTGATAGACCCCAAGGACTCGCTTCGAGCCCTGAGTCGATTACGTCCATGCATTGACGGTAGAGGCATATGAACTTGGCATCGGGAAACACTTGAGCCAGGAGGGAACCAAACGCCGCATTGTCAAGCGACTTGTCGCACCATCGACCCTTGCCGTGACGGCGTGCGTAGTCCCCGTATTGGCCGTCGATTACCCTGCGGATAGTCTCGGCGGCGCCCCGGTCGATTGTCGAAACTGTCGATGATTCGGCCTCGTTCTTACGCTCGCTATCTGCGCGGCCCGCCAACGTATCGATTAGTTGAAGCAGGGACGCGCATGTGCGACCGGGGCCGACCTCGGGCGGACACGTCAACGCCGGGTGCGAATCCAAAATGAAACGCAGCAAGGTCGACCCTGATCTCGCGGAACAAAGTACAAACACCGGTCCGCGAGACATCCCCGAGGAAGCACCCCCGTTGACCTTGGCCACTTTTCGCGACCAACGCATGCTCGATTGCGCGTTTAACTGCACGCTCAAACTCCCCGTCCGGAAACACAGGCGATTGACATGCCAGTGCGCATGTTCACCCTATCTCGATTAAGGCATCGCAGGGTTCGTATGTCAAGGCCAATGAGCTGTGTACTCATCGATAGCTGGCTAATGTCATGTACCTGATGGATTACCCAGAGTGTTAGCCCCTACAGGAAGTAGATGTGAATGGCGGTCAAGTACTTAATCCCCCTATGTCAACCATGAACGTGTTCGGATGCGGACGGTGGAACCAGGCTATCCCTCCAGCCGCCATAGCCCTTTTCCAGGCTGCGGGCTGGCAATCTCGAAAGGTTGCCGCGCTGCACGCGGTTGCTCGTCTGTCCAGGCGCGACGTCGGCCGAGGCCGACTGCTGGCCTTCCGGCGGACCAGGACCAGTTTTGCCGCTGAACGTCCCCAACGGCTCACCTGGAGTGGCGGCCGCATCAACACTCAGCTGTACGAGCCGATGGGCTCGGCGACGATCCCACTCTACGGTTCACCTCCACAACGTGGAGAAGACCTGATCAGCCGGTCCATCGGGACGTCCTTCTCCGGTTCACCTCCGCAGCGTGGGGAAGACTCGCGCATGTGGCCGCCGCGGCGGTCGGTGGCCGGTTCACCTCCACAGCGTGGAGTAGACGAGCTGTGCCTGATGACCGGTCAGGCCGGGAACGGTTCACCTCCACGGTGTGGAGAGGACAAGACCTCCCAGGGGTCGCGGCCGTCCTCGACCGATTCACCTCCGATGTGCGCCGTCGTGTTTCCCCACGTAGTGAGGGTTTGCCGTTCGCTCTTCGTAACGAACCACGGGGGCTGACAGAAGACGCCTTCTCCACGTCCTGTTTGCGATGCGGCGAGAGTTGATTGGGGAGCCGGCCCACACGAAGCCGCTCGCCCGGCAGGCCGCCGACGAGGGGGGTGCCAGCGTGCTGGCGGGCGGAACTACATGCCTGCCGACGCGGCGGGCGCCGGGCGGCTTTGGCGACTAGCCACCGACACAGAAAGCGCTTCCACTGTGGCGCGAGCACAGCAGCGGAAACTGGGTGGTGACGTTGCGAGTGCAGACGGACGGCCGCGCAGACTCAGAGCTGGCCAGGTAGCTGCTGGCCCGCGGCTGCCAACGTCCTCGGGGAGGAACTGACACCGGAGCAGCACCGCGCGGCCACGGTGCGGTCAGTTGTCATGGTCGCCGAGAGGATCATGACACGCACCGCGGCACTGGGTCAGGCGGTGGTCTGGCTCAGACCGAGTTGATGGCGGTCACCGCGGCGACCACATGGGCCGCGGTCAGGTGCACCGAGATAGTGAGCCGGACGTGGTCGGGACTGTATACGTCGGCGCTGAAGCCCAGGTCGTCAGAGCCATCGGCGAACCACGACAGGCCGGAGGCGTAGCTGTCCCACTCGGACGGTCGTGGAACCGGGACCCGGGCACGGCGGCCACCATGGCCTCGACGGTGGCGAGCGTGCGTGCCGTCCCCCAGACCTCGGCGCTCGCCGTCAGGGCCGTCGATTGCAGCCGCAGCTGGCGGGAGTCCCGTAGCCGCGCCGCACTCGTCACCATACCGCCGTCGTTCCTCAATCATGAGTGGCTCCCTCGGTGTAGCGTCTGCACACTGACGCACTCCGTAGTTGTACCTGCCTCTGTTGGGGCAGCTGCAGGCCCCGGACCGGGTTCTCGACGCGCGGCGCGGCTTGTCTCCGGTGGTTGTTGCAGCAATCAGTGGCCTGTTATCTGGCTTCCCACCATGTGCTGTGCCGACGGAGTTTGGGCTGCTAACGCTCCGTGCAGGGCTCGCCAGCGGCCCCCAGTGCGGCCTTCGGAGACCGCGGTACCCGAGTGGCTCGGTGCGCGGGAACCGCTTTCGGCGATCGGGTCAGGCGGCCTTGCGCCTGGCTGCGGCTTCCTTGAGTTCAGGCCAGCACCGGAACCGCAGCTGAAGGGTCCCCTCGCAGTTCTCGGTGACCGAGCCCAGGTAGTGGTACTCCTCCAGGCCGGGCCGGCCGTGGATGTCGAGGACCCTGAGGCCGGCGCCGTACCGGCGGTGGCACAGCAGGCGGTCGAGGTTTTCAGCGCCGAACTCGTGGGTGTCGAAGAACATTTCGACGGCCCACATCCGGCCGGTGCAGTCCGGAGCGCCGCAGGGGCAGCCGAAGGTCGGCCAGCTGTCGATGGCGAACGGGGTGACGACGGTGCCGAATGTGGCCGCGCGGCGCAGCAACCGCGAGCCGAGCGGGTCTGGGCGCCCTGCCCATCTGTCCGAGTCGTCGGCCAGTTCGGCGATTTCGGCTGAGTGCAGCTTCGGCATCGTCGCGAGGGTGGAGTCGAACTCGGGCCCGCGGTCGCGTGCCGCTTCCTGGCATGCCCGGGCAACCAGGTCCTCGTCGAAGTCGCCGATGATCAGCGCGTCGGCGTCGGTGCCCAGGAGCGTCACCGCCAGTCCTCCACGTGCTCGATCCCAGGCGATGCGCATGCCCGGTGTGCCGTACAGGACGCCGTCGGAGTCGGTGCACACCATGATCCGGCGCAGTAGGGTCCGGGTCAGGACCGCCCCCGGTTCGCCGTCGACCCGGTCGAGTTCGATGGTGATCGTGTTACGGCCAGGCTTGACGCGGCGGATGCCGAAGATGTGCTCGGTTTCCAACTGCGGCCGACCGAATCGTTCCCACAGCTCGGTCTCCAGCCGAGCTTGGGCGCCGATGGCGTCGAGGATGACCCGGCTACCGGGGGCGTTCACCGCTGTGGCCTGGGCGGCTTCGCGGTGGCTTTCGCCGGTAGCACTGCTGCGCGCGCAGGCGTCGGATTTCCTACGGCTGGACTTAGCCATGATCTGCTCCTGCACATCCTGCCGACCGAGGACGTGGGGCAGGTCCGGATGTGGATTCCTGGACGCACGCGGATGATTATCCGAGTGATACCTCGCCACTTGGCCGAAGATCTGCGCCCCGGGTTGGTCGGCGGGGGTGCATCGGCACGGCTTCTCGGCAGCCGGTCAGATTTGACCATCGCGAGCAGGTCGCAGTCAACTGCTTCGCCCGAACGGGTGATGGTGCGGATTCGCCAACGAGGCACGGCCGGGCATCAGGTTCCAGGTGCGCTGCCTCAGACGGCGCCCGGTCGCTTGTCCGGTGCCTGTCCCCCGTCGCGTGCGGGAATTTATTCTGCATGCGGTGTGATGACGTCTGGCTTCGGGCCCGGCCGTGGTGCGGGCCGACGAGGATCGGCCGGGCCTGGCCGTCACCGGGGGGGGTGGAGCGGGTAGTGCAGCGCCTGGTCGGCCTGCGGGTGCCGGTCGACCAGGCCGGCCGGGACGGCGCCTTGATGGCGTTCGTTACATCCGAGCAGGATCGCGAGCGCGGCGCTGGTCGCGGGGTGGTCGGTGAGCAGCGCACCTGCTGGCGAAGCCTGGAGGCGGGCGGCGCCGCAGCCGAGAGTGCCGGGGTGGTTTCCACAGCGGGATCCACCGGTCGACGTCGGCCAAGCGGGCGGGGAACACTGGCCAGGGAAGACTGATGCCGATCAGTAGGGCTTCCCACTCCCGGCGGCCGCCGAGTTCGCCACAGACCGGAGGTCGGGCCGGACCTGACAAGCTTGCGGGGCAAGCTGCGCCCTAAGCTACCGCGTCGCCCGGCACCCTGACACCATCGGCCTCTGCTGTCCGCCGCGGCGAGTTCCCAGAGTCGCCAGCATGCGAGAGCCGATCACCCAGACCGTCGGCCCCGGTTACACCGGTTGCTGCGGTTCACGGCCGCGGGCCGAAGCGAATCAGTAGGCTGAGGTTCGTGACTGTCAGACGTCCCGATGTGCCGCGGCAGCTGTACCGCGACCTTCTGCCGGAGGCCGGGCACAGATGCCCGATCCCCGCCTGCGGGGCGGTTGTCGTCGAGGTCGCGCATATCATCCCGTGGAGGCAGGTCAGAAGACACGACTTCGCCAACATGATCGCGCTGTGCCCCACCTGTCATGCCCGTTTCGATCGGGGAGACATCGATCGCGCCTCGATGCGCGCCTACAAGTCCGCGCTCACCGGCCCTGGAGCAGACCGGTTCCGGCTGGTCGATGCCTACCGAGGCTTGCAGACGGCCCTGGACGCATGGGTCAGCTCAATCAACGCCTATGTGATCTGGGATCTCACCGACGATTCGCACGAGGCAAACGACACGCTTCTGGCTGAGTGCTCGGAGCTGGCCGACAGGTCGTGGAACGCAGCAGAGGCACTGGGCCGAGCCGCATCTGCGGACACAGCTGACGCTGGCGAGTCCGTGTGCTCATCGGTTCAGGCGTGGGCGGATGACGTGATCGCAGGCCGTTGGCCGGACTCCTCAAGCGCGCCGGATGAGCACCCTGACCCGTTGCGGGGCCTGGACCCGTTGCACAGGGCCGTGTGTGGCGACGTCAGCCTCCGGCCGGACGTACTCCCCATGAGTCTGGATGAGTGGTCGCTGTGATTCACCAGTACCGGACGCGAGAGCACGCTGACGACCGCAGTCCGCGACCGTCAGCTGGACAGGTCTACCCGCACGGCGCCAGCAGCGTTAACGGCGCCGTCCCAGACGGACGCGGGCGGACAGGCGGCTTCGCCGTTCAGGAGGCCGTCCCTACCGTGGGGTGCGGCGGAACACTGCAGCCCGTCATGGCGCAGCCCGCTTCAGGGGTGGAGATCGAGGGGGAACGGTGGCGCACCAGGGCTTGATCATGGATTTCGGCGGGGTGATGACCACGCCGATGCACCTGAACTCCCGGGCGTTCGAACAGGAGCACGGGCTCGCCGTCGGCTCCTACACCCGTGCCCTGTCTGAGCATCCAGACGGCGTCCGCGTCTACGCCGACGTCGAGATCGGCCGGGCGACACAAGCCGAGTGGAACGCAGTCATCGGCACGATCCTGGGCGTCGACCCGACGGACCTGATGCGGCGGGCGCTGGCGAACCTGCGCCCGGAGCCAGACATGGTCGCCTATGTCGCCGCCGCGCGCGCCGCAGGCGTCGTCACAGCTCTGCTGTCCAACTCCTTCGGGGGGCCGTACGACGTGTATGCCGACCTCGGGCTCCTGGGTCTTTTCGACGTCGTCGTGCTTTCCGACCAGGCAGGGGTACGCAAGCCCGACCCGGCGATCTACGATATGACCCTCCAGCGCATGGGCGTGGCCGGCCCCCAGGCGGTGTTCGTCGACGACGTTGCAGACAACCTGCTTCCCGCCGAAGCGCTGGGCATCACCACGATCCACTACACGAGCTCCGAGGCTGCGATCGAGTCCTTGAACCGCCTGTTCACGCAGGTACGTTCTCGACCGTAGTCGCCCAGCGCACAGCCGCCGGCATGAGCACAGGGAGCAGAGCGACAACGCCTTCTCCTCGCGCGGCGGGTGCTGGGGCCGCGGGCCGTTCGGCACGTGCTCCGGTCCGAAGACGGGGTTCAGCTGTCGGCCCCCCAGCGCCGGGGCCGTAGGTCGTTCGCGTCTTAGGGCCCGACGCGCCACAGCGTTGCCAAATATCGATCGGGCCAGCGTCGTTCCAGGTGGGTGCGGAGCCTGTCGTGGTTGCCGCTGCTGCCGCCGGCCACCTCGATGAGCCGTCTCAGCGTGACGTAGTCCGCTCCGCGGGCTGCGCTGGCGGTCTCGATTCCGTGGACAGCGTTCTCGAAATTCGCGAGGGTGAACATTCCTTCGCGTGATGTTCGTCGGCCGCCGCGGCTAGCGGCTTTGGCTCGCTCGTAGTCTGTTTCGCAGCGGCCACAGATCCTCCTGACGACGGCTTCAGCCTCGACGAGCGTCGAGGTGGCTGCGAGGGGACCGATGAGCAGGCTGCGCTCGGTCAGTGCTCGGAGCGGAACGGACCACACCTCGGCTGACCGGTGGTCCAGCGTGATGGGGGTGCCGTTGTCTCGGATCTCGACCGTGCCTCGCACGCCGTTGGCCGCTGCGGCGAGAAGGCCGGTGACTTCGGAGGGATGCCAGGCCAGGATCCCCGCGACGCAGCGGGCGTGGTCAGGATTCAGGGTAGCCAGGAGCTGGCCGCCGATGTCGCCGGCGGCTGCGCGCACGGCGTCGGCGGCCAGCTCGCCGTCCAGCCCAGGGCCGGCAACGACGACATCGACCGGAATGCCGAGTCCGCCGCAGGCTGCTGCGGCCAGGCCGTCGGCGAGCGGGCTTCGCAGTTCCGGTTCGTCGTCTCGGGCGACGATGTCCCCGCCGACGTCAACCAGGAGTAGGCGCGCCGCACCGAGGGCAGTGCAGGCGGCACGGACCTGCCTGCCGAGACCTTCGCAGCCGGCCTTCGGATCAAGGAAGATGAGCGGGATCTGGAGCGCTGCGGCGAGGCGGGGCAGGGTCGATCCCGCAGGCGGCAGCGGTCGGGTGTCCGCGGCGACGATGTGAGCGCCGTCGCCGAGCGGCTTCAGACCGGTGAAGTCGTCTGTCGTCCGGGGGCCGGGCAGGGGGTCGATTAGCAGCCGATCCCAGCTGAAGGTGGCGATGCCGCACACGGTGCCGCCGACGATCTCGGGGTCTGCGGCGAGCATCGCGGCGGCGATGGCGTCTCCCCCGCCGCCAGCTGCGATGAGAAGGGTGGACATGGGCTGGCGTCGGGCCTTTCGCCGGGCAGAGTGCAAATGGACGCTCGCCGAGACCCACGGGGGGAGGTCGCGGCGAGCACGAGTACACAGTAGGACCCTGTGAATGGCGCGTGGCCGAGCGCGGCGGCAATGTTGTCGATGCAATAGGTCGGACGCAGGATTGCCCTTGGCGAGACTGCGCTCGCTCTGTTCATGGGGTCGTCGGAGGGCATCCTGGGATTCCTCCATGTAGACCTCCGCCACGTCGATGACCAGCCCGCGGTCGGCTCAGTGGAATTGGGTGGCGTATACCAGCGGCACTGACCCGAGCGGTCGCGCCTCGTCTCCCGCGATGCTGGGCACACAGCCGTCGATCCCCGGCCTGACCACCATCCCGACGAGTCCTCAACAACGTCGAGTGGCGGCGCAATTGACCAGGTCTGGCGTGGGCGGCCGCTCTTGCGCCGGCGCAGGAGCGGGGCGGCGCGGCGGTGATGGGTCGCTGGTGGCGGGATGCTTCGCGGTCGTGGCAGGTGTGCTTGCGGTTCCCTATGCCAGCTCGCGTCGGCGGTGCTGGGCTGTGGTGGATGGTCAACGCGGTATTCGCCCTGCTCATCTCGGATGCGGCTGCGCCCGGGGGGGCGCAGCGCCCGGCGGAGTGGGCCGGTCAGAATCGGGACAGTTCTCTGGAGCCGCGGCGGTCGTGGCCTTTGCGCCGATTACGCGCCTGTCAGATACTCAGGGGATCATGCGCTGGTATGACGAGCTACCGGATCGAGGCGCTGTTGCGCCGTTTCGACACGCGAGCAGACACAGCGACTACCGGCCATATCAGCGGCTTCCTCGGTGAAACAATCTTGCTTGAGGCCACGGGCCACTGGCTGACCTCGATCGGACACGACGTGGAGCTGCTAGGGGGGACGCCTCGGCGTGACGATTCAGCGTTCGGCGCTTGGTGCCCCATGCCGACCGTGCGCGACCTTGACGCATGGTTTCTCCTGGACGGCAGTGATCTCCTTGTCGTCGAGTGCAAATGCTGGACCGCGGCGTCGATGGACGGAGCCACCGTGCCCGACGATGCGGCGCAGAGGGCTCAGTACGCGCAGGACGAGTGGTTCACGATGCTGGCAAGGCACATTGACACTGATCGGTGGACGGGAACCAACAAGGTGTTCCTTCCGCTCATCCCACCCGGCAGCCTCAGCGCCGACGTCGCCGAGGCTGCGATGGCGAAGCTGCGCAGAGTCCTGGCTGTCTGGCGCCCGCTCTCACTTGACGGGACGGCGTTTACGGCGACGGTGACGGCCGATTCGGTACTCGATGACCAGCTTCGCCCCGCCGTCGCCGAGGTGTTCTCCGCGTCGCTGTACCTTCGTTCCCTCCTCGAACGCGGCGAGACCCATTTGACCACGCGCTTCGGCATGACCGAGCGGCTCCTGGGCGCGGTCGCCGAGCTCCTCGATCCAGGGTTCGGTGTCGCGGTGGAGTCGTAGGCCGGTTCCCCCGAGGCGACCGGCCAGACCCCTTTTGCGGACTCATGACTCTGGACGGCTGGCCTCCTACCGGTGGCCCGCCATCCGGAGGTCACACACGGCAGCCGGCCGTCTCAGTCGACGCTGTTTCCTTTCTCGTCTTGTTCGTCAATCCAGCGGCCCCAGCGGCCGATGCCGAGGGTGAGAAGCCACAGCATCTCCGGCAGCCACGTCTCGCCGTCTCCGAGCGCCGTCAGGTCACCGCCGAGCTCTTCGTTGCGGGCCTCGCGGGCGTCCTGGTCGAGCGTCATAGCCGCAGCGAAGCCGGTGAGGATGCGGGCGCGCTGCTGACGTGTGGGGTCGGCGTCCAAGGGGCGGGAGGCGGAGTCGAACATCCAGCGGAGGGTTCCGTCGACCGGTCCGGACAGGTTCGGGGTGACGGACGTTGGTGTAGACCGCCAGCAGCAGGGTCCACAGCCCGACCAGAAGGTCGGACGCCCCGGCGTTGTCGACGAGCGCTTGGATAGCGGCGGCGCCGCTGGCCGAGTGATCCAGCGTCAAGGGCATCAGGGCGGCTGCGGGGGCGAGCCAGTCGGCGTCGACGCCGGGGATGTCGGTGGCCGCGGTCAGCATGTGCAGGCTGCCGCCGAACGTCTCCATGTCGGTGCCTGCGGCCTGAAGTGCACGGAAAACGGCAGCGTCCAGCCTCCACGTCAGCACGTTGGCCTGACCGCTGGGCAGGCGTTCAGTGCCGATTCGGCGACGCCGCGCAGGTAGGAGGTGTCGTTGCCACGCGCCACCTCGACAATTGCGGCGGCGCTGGCCCGCCAGGAGCCGTCGTCATCGTGGCCGTTGCCCAGTCCTGCGGTGTGGAACGCGGCGAGGGTGGCCAGCACCTGTGCCGCGACAGCTATCCGGTCCACTTGTGTGGCCAGCTGCGCCGCGATGAGCGCCTTCTCGAACGCCACGTGGTCGAGGGCTTCGCGAACCAG
Organism: Catenulispora rubra; assembly: GCF_015356825.1. Classification (GTDB taxonomy): domain Bacteria; phylum Actinomycetota; class Actinomycetes; order Streptomycetales; family Catenulisporaceae; genus Catenulispora; species Catenulispora rubra. Next base: position 14,961 of record NZ_JAACYW010000140.1, read on the forward strand.
CGGATGTTCGGGGTCGGCGCGGATGGCACGCGCGACCAGGTCGGCGGTCAGCGTGATCTCATCGGGCAGCTGCCGGGCCGGAGGCGTTGTTCCCGCCACGACTGGCTCCGGCGGGCTGGCGGCCGGGAAATCGGGCCGGGCAGCGGGAACGGGCCGAGCAGGATCGAGGCCCCGCCGATGGACTGGACGATGTCGTTGGTGCCGGCGAAGGAGCCCTGGTACACCGTACGCTAGGACGTGTGCGTGCCCTGCGTGTTCCGGGTCCAGTTCAGAAACGTGCCCACGATCAGGCCCGCGGCGCCCAGCGCCGTGACCAGGACCCGGGATGTGACACCGGTGGATCCGACCCTTGTTTTCTGCTCAGCCGACGCGTGCCGTGAAGGTGTCCGGGTCCGCGGCGGCCCAGTCCGCGGCCCAGTCCTGCGGCACGTCTGCCAGCAGCTCCCCCGGTTCGAGCCAGTCGAACAGCTCCGCATAGGTCTGCACCGAGTTCTGGTCGATGCGGCGGAGCAGGTGCTCCGGGCGCAGCTCGCGCGGCTCGCGCAGACCCATGGCGGCGATGATCTGCTGCGCCTCGGCCACGGTGTTCTGCTGGTAGCGGCGGACCCGCTCGGTCTTGTCGGCGACGTCGAGCGCCCGCGCGCTTGGGGTCCTGGGTGGCCACGCCGACGGGGCAGCGGTTGGTGTGGCACAGGCGCGATTGGATGCAGCCGGTGGCCATCATCATCGCCCGCGCGGAGTTGGTGTAGTCGGCGCCCTGGGCGATGCGTTTGACGATGTCCATGCCGGTGGCGACCTTGCCGCTAGCGCCGATCCGGATCCGGTCCCGCAGCCCGGTGCCGACCAGGGCGTTGTGCACGGTCATGAGCCCGTCGGTCAGCGGCTTGCCCACGCCGTCCTGGAACTCCAGCGGCGCCGCACCGGTTCCGCCTTCGGAGCCGTCGACGGTGATGAAGTCCGAAGGCTCCCACATCCAGCGCCCGACGACTGTGGCGCCAGCCGGTTCGGCTACCCTCAGCGGTCAATTTATGTCACAGCGTTACCAACGAATAGCACAAGTGGCACACTGGCCACTGTAAAAACTCGAAAGCCATTGGTAACGTACGATTAGCACGGGTACCCGCCGAGCATGTAGTCGTACATGCGGGCCGGATGGGGCTTGGTCTGGTCGATCTCCGGGGGGAGCCAGTCCGGCAGTAGCGGACCGGTGTCCGGCCCCAGTTCCTCGGTCATGCGGTGTGGCCCTCCCAGATCGGTGGCGGCGGGGGTGGCTTCGGTTACCCGTGCGGCGCCAGATTATCCGATCGTTCGTCGTGACCTGATATTCCTGCCGCACGGCACCGGACGCGCATCGCGGTGGCACCGCGGTGGCACCCCGAGCAGCGCCGATGTCCAATTGAGGAGGCGCGGGGCGCGCTTTGGAACACACGTTCGAGAAGGAGTTGCCGTGGACATCGTGGTGTTCGGCGCGACCGGCATGATGGGCTCGCGGATCGCCGCGGAGGCGGCGTCCCGGGGCCACAACGTCACCGCGGTCTCGCGGTCGGGGCGCGCGCCGGAGGGCGTCGCCGGCCAGGTGACCACGGCGGTCGGCGACGCGAGCGACCCGGGCCAGGTCGCGGAGCTGGTCAAGGGTGCCGACGTGGTGGCGTCCGCCCTGGTACCACCGCGCGACGGCACGGACCCGCGCGCCCCCCTCGTGCAGCTCTACACCGACTTCCTGTCCGGCGTCCGCGACGGCGGCGCACCCCGCACGGTCATCGTCGGCGGCGCCGGCTCCCTCCTGGCGGCCCCCGACACCCGCCTGTGCGACCTGCCCGACTTCCCCGCGATGTACAAGCCCGAGGCGCTGGCGCACGCCGCCGTCCTGGACTCCCTGCGCGCCGACCCGACCCTGCCGACCTGGACCTACATCTCCCCCGCCCCCGAGGTCGGCCCCGGCGAGCGCACCGGCGCCTTCCGCCTCGGCATCGGCGACGAGCTCCTGCCGAACGCGAGCAGCATCAGCGCCGAGGACTACGCGGTGGCGTTCGTGGACGAGCTGGAGTCGGGGGCGCATCCGCGGGAGCGGTTGTCGGTCGCCCAGACGGCTCAGGCAGGGAACTAATCACGACGGCCGCCCCGCACACCACGGCACACAAGGCGAAGAACGCCCCGCTCCCGTGCCGCATCAGTGCCGCTCAGCGACCAGCTTGACCACGGCGGCGGTGATCGGGCCACCGAAGTACGGCTCGCTCAGCCCTACGACGATCACTAGGCGGCGCATGCCGGCGTGCTGCCGGACGTATCGCAGCCTTTCGCCGAACTACCCCCACAGATCTTGTCCCAGCTCCGGCATGACGGCGGCGCCACACGGTATCCGCAGCTTCATAAGCATCACCAGCGACGCGCCGAACAGCGCGCCAGCCACCAGAAACGCCACCGAAGCTCCGCCGAAACCGAGCGCGAGACCTGCCAGCACCGGCCCGGCCAAGTTCGCGGCCCGCACCGCCAGGACCCGCATCCCCTGCACCCGCGCTTCGCGAACCCCCGTTCGCGAAGAAGTGTTCGCCTTTCGGTCGACCCAGGCGACCCGGTCGACCCTGCCGACGCCCCTGAAAGCTCCTACCGCTTGATCCCGACCGCCGCGTGCCCGTAGTCCAGCGAGCGCTCCTCATCGGTGAGCTCGGCGTCCGGGCGCCAGGCGGGGATGATCGTGACGCCGGGCTCCAGCAGCTCGGTGCCGGTGAAGAAGCCGGCGATCTCCTCGCGGTCGCGCAGGACCAGCTGGGAGGTGGCGTTGTTCCAGCCCTTGCGGGCGGCGCCGAACTTGCCGGGGACGTGGCCCTCGGAGGCGTGCGAGACCGCCAGGGCGCCGCCGGGGGCCAGGACGTCGACGAACTGCGCCGCGATGCCGTGGGCGTCCTCGGCGTCGGAGACGAAGTGCAGGACGGCCACCATCAGGACCGCCACCGGCTTGTCGAAGTCCAGGACGGCGTGGACGGTGCCGTTGTCCAGGATGGTCTTCGGCTCGCGGACGTCGGCCTGCACGATCGCGGTCAGCTCCGGGTCGGCGCCGGCCAGCAGGGCGCGGGAGTGCGCGGAGACGATCGGGTCGTAGTCGACGTAGACCACGCGGGCGCCGGGGTGGATGCCGCGCGCGATCTCGCCGGTGTTGCCGGGGCCGGGGATGCCGGTGCCGATGTCGAGGAACTGCGTGATGCCGGCCTCGGCGAGGTGGCGGACGGCGCGCCCCAGGAAGGCGCGGTTGACGCGGGCCATGCCGCGCAGCTCGGGCATGAGCTTCAGCGCGACCTCGGCGGCCTCGCGGTCGACGTCGAAGTTGTCCTTGCCGCCGAGCAGGTAGTCGTAGATGCGCGCGGGATGGGCCTTGTTGCGGTCGATGTCCGGCGGTGTCCAGGCTGGCAGCTGCGCGCCGCCGTCCTCACTGATCGACTCGTCGGTCATTCTCGACCCTCCCGGTGGCGGATTCGGTGGCGGATTCGGCGGTGGGCGTCCCGCGTGTGGATCAGCGTAGCCGATGATCATCGAGGACTGACACCTGGTCGGCGGCGGTGGCCGCGGCGGTGGGGCCCCGCCGCACACCCGGCGGCGATGCTAGGTTCACGTGTCGAATGATTCGCAACGTCGTGCCGGGAGTGCCTGTCAATGACCCGTAGTGCCCTGGTCGCCGGCGTCGATTCGGCGACGCGGTCGTGCAAGGTGATGATCCGCGACGCCGCCACCGGCGCCGTGGTCCGCCGGGGCTCGGCACCGCACCCGGACGGCACCGAGGTCCACCCCTCGGCCTGGTGGGAGGCCCTCGGGCAGGCCGTCGCCGAGGCCGGCGGGCTGGAGGACGTGGCCGCGGTCACGATCGCCGGGCAGCAGCACGGCATGGTGTGCCTGGACGACGAGGGCGCCGTGGTGCGTCCGGCCCTGCTGTGGAACGACACGCGCTCGGCGCGGGCCGCCGCCGACCTGGTCGCGGAGATCGGCGCCGGCGGGGCGGCCGCGTGGGCGGACGCCGTCGGCACCGTCCCGGTCGCCTCGCTGACCGTCGCCAAGCTCCGCTGGCTCGCCGAGCACGAGCCGGCGCGCGCCAAGTCCACCGCGGCGGTCTGCCTGCCGCACGACTGGCTGACCTGGAAGCTGACCGACGGCCGCGATATCAGCACCCTGACCACCGACCGCAGCGACGCCTCCGGCACCGGCTACTACTCCGCAGCCGCCGGCGCCTACCGCCCCGACCTGATGGAACTGGCCTTCGGACGACAGCCGCTGGTGCCCACCGTGCTCGGCCCGTCCGAGCCCGCGCGGATCCTGCAGCCCTCGGCCGGCTTCGCCCCGGCGAACTCCCCGCGCATCCGGCTCGGCGCGGCCGGGCTGAACCCGCTGCTGGTCGCCGCGGGAGCCGGCGACAACGCGGCCGCGGCGCTGGGCCTGGGCGCGCGGCCGGGCGACGTGGTGGTGTCGATAGGCACCTCGGGCACGGTGTTCGCGTGCTGCGACACCCCGACGGCCGACCCGACCGGCGCCGTCGCGGGCTTCGCCGACGCCACCGGCCGGTACCTGCCGCTGGTCTGCACGCTCAACGCCGCGCGGGTGCTGGACGCGGCCGCCGCGTTGCTCGGCGTGAGCCTCGGGGAGTTGTCGCGCCTGGCCCTGTCCGCGCCGGCGGGAGCCGACGGCCTGACGCTGATCCCGTACCTGGAAGGCGAGCGGACTCCGAACCGTCCGGACGCCACCGGCACCCTGCACGGCCTGCGCCTGACCAACTCCACCCCTGCTCACCTGGCCCGCGCTTATATCGAGGGCATGCTGTGCGGCCTGGCCGACGGTCTCGACGCGTTGACGGCGGTCGGCGTCCCGGTGGAGCGCATCCTGCTGGTCGGCGGCGCGTCACGCTCGGAGGCGGTCCGGGCGATAGCGCCGGCGATTCTGGGCCGGCCGGTGCTGGTGCCGCGCGCTGCCGAGTACGTCGCGGACGGCGCCGCGATGCAGGCGGCGTGGGCGCTGAGCGGCAGCGGCATGACCGGAATGAACGGCACGGACGAGCCGCCGGCGTGGGGTCCCTGCGAGGCGGACCGATCCGAGGCCGAGCCGGTGCCATGGCTGCGGGAGCGGTACCACGAGTACCGGGACGCTTAGCGGCTGACGTCCGCCAGGACGCGGGGGTCGCCGTACGCGCGGAACAGCGTGATGAGGCCGTCGCGAAGGTGGAGGATCTGGACCGACGTCACGCTGAACGGCTTGTCGTCAGGCTGCTGCGACCCGGGATCCGGTTCGCTGGCGACGGGGTCGGACCAGCGCGAACCCGGGGCTCCTGGCTAGAGATTCTCGAGGGAGCGGATCCCCAGGACCGGCGACGTCAGCAGCCAGAGCGCCGACATCGCCCCGCCGACAGCGGCGACCAGCAGCGTCGGCCGCATTCCGATCGTGCCGGCCAGCACGCCGCCGACCACCGCGCCGAGCGGCCGGATGCCGTAGTTGACGGTGGTGTAGGCGCCGGAGACGCGGCTGCGGACGGTGTCGTGGATGACGGCGGTCTGCAGCGAGTTGAGATTGACGTCGAACAACATCACCCCGAGGCCGCCCAGGAACTCGGCGAGTGCCAAGACCCCAGCACACAGCCACACCGATCCGTGCGCCACGGCAACGAGCGCGATCGGCGCCGGGAACAGCACGGCGCCGACGGCGACGCCGCGTCCGACGCCGATCCGGCGCGCGAGCCTCGGCGCGAGGACCGCGCCCAGCAGCGCGCCGCTCGCCCCCACGCCCAGCGCCACGCCGACGGCGCCGCCGGACAGGTGCAGCACGCGGGTCGCGAACAGGATCAGCAGGCTGGTGTTGGCGACGAAGGTGAAGAAGTTGACCGTGGTCGCGCAGGCGAGGGTGGATCGCAGGATGGGCTCGCGGGCGATGTAGAGGATGCCCTCCTTCGCGCGGCGTGCCAGCGAGACCTCGGCTGAGTCCGACTCCGGCTGCGGCTCCGACTCCGGCTCGGCGACGCGGACGCGGCTGATCATCAGCGCCGAGAAGAGGAACGACACCGAGTCGGCCGCCACGGCGAACGGCGCAGAGGCCGCCGCGGTCAGCACCCCGCCGACCGCGGGCCCGACCATGAAGGACGCCGAACGGCTGCCAGCGAGCTTGCTGTTGGCGGACACGTACTGCGACCGCGGCACCAGACGCGCGAAGAAGGACGGGTACGAGGTGTTGAACAGCACCGCCGCAGTCCCGCACAACGCCGCGACGACGTAGAGCTGGCCGAGCGTCACGGCATGGAACGCGGCCGCGACCGGCAGGCTCACCAGCACGGCGGCACGCGCCAGATCGGCACCGATCATGAGCCGGCGCTCGCGACGCTGCCGGTCCACCCACGCGCCGAGGAAGACGCCGAGCAGGTTCGGCGTCCAGGTCACGGCAGCGAGCGCCGAGGCCTCGGCGGCGCTGGCCTTCAGGGTCGCGGCGGCGATCAGCGGAAGCGCGAGCTCGGTAACACGGTCGCCGAGCTGGGAGACAGTGTCGCCGAGCCAGAAGCGGCGGAAGCGGGGGTCTTGGGGGTCGTCGGCGGCGGATAGTTCGGACCGGGTCTCGGTCGCGGTGCCGATAGCCGATTCGGCGCTGGTCGGGCCGTCGGTCGCGGTACGCGGGTCGGCGGTCACCGTTGCGAGCGAGTCGGTGCTCGCGCTGGCGCTGGCGAGTGACTCTGTCTCAATGTCCTGGTCGGCGCTGGTCATGCCTCGCCGCCGATGCCGTTCGCCTCCGCATCAGCATCCTGCCCCTCCGGCAGCGCAAACCGCACCATCCGCACCCGCCGGCTCCCCGCAGGCCGCTCCCCGGCCTCCCGATTCACATACGGCGCGAGCACCATCTCGATCCCGTCCATGATCGCCGCCAACTCCGCAGCGTCCACGTCGACCCCCGTGTCCGAGACCCCCGCGACCCGGCTCCACTCCGCGTCCAGCGCCGGCTCGACCTCCGCCACCCAGCGGGCCACCTTGCCCTGCGCGTGCGCCATCATCTCCCGCACCAGCGTGCGGGCCGCGCTGTAGCCCTCGGCGTTGTCGGCGTCGGCGGGCACGTCGAAGCGGAACCCGGGCACCGCCGCCTCCCACCGGCGGGCGCGGCCGTCGGGGTGCGGTTCGCCGTCGCGGACCAGGCCGAAGCCGGCCAGGTGCCGTAGGTGCCAGCTCGCGGCCGAGGGGCTGATGCCGGCGCGCGGGGCCAGTTCCGTCGCACTGGCCGGGCCCTCGCGGCGGAGGATGTCCATGATCGTCAAACGCGCCGGGTGCGCCAGGGCCCGCATCATCCGCGGATCGGTGACGACCAGGTCGCCGAATCGGCCGCGCTCCTCCGGTTCTCCGCGCTCTTCGCGCTCCCCCACCATGATGTGAAAGTATTGCTTCACATCTCGGGGCGTCAACCGTCGGCGGCCGAAAATCAGATCGCGCTTCGCGCGCACGTCAGTAAGCTCGCCGGAATGCGCATTCTGATGTTGGGCGGTACCGGATTCGTCGGACGCGCCGTGGTCGAGGACGCCCTCGCCCGCGGCCACGAGGTGACCATCTTCAGCCGCGGACGCTCCGGCGCCGCCTTGTTCCCGCAGGTCCCGCGCCTCGTCGGCGACCGGGACAGCGACGACTACTCGGCCCTGGCGAGCGGCAGCTGGGACGCGGTCGTGGACTCGTCCGGCTACGTCCCCCGCCAGGTGAACAACGCCATGGACGCCCTCGGCGACCGCGTCGGCCGCTACGTGTTCGTCTCCAGCCACGCCGTCTACCCGCGCCGGGGCGTCGCGCCCGGGTCGACCGAGGACACGCCGCGCCGCGAGCCGGTGCGCGACACCGAGGAGCTGTTCGAGGAGACATACGGCCCGCTGAAAGTGGCGTGCGAGGACGACGTCCAGGCCCGCTTCGGCGAGCACGCGAGCATCGTGCGCCTCGGCAAGGCCGCCGGTCCGCACGATCCGCAGAACGGCCTGACCTACTACGTGCGTCGCGCGACCCGCGGCGGCCGCCTCGCACTGCCAGGCCGCCCCGAGCAGCCGGTCCAGCTCATCGACGTGCGCGACTCGGCCCGCCTGATGGTCCGCCTGATCGAGGACGGCCGCGGCGGCGCCTTCAACGCGATCGGCCCGGCCACGCCGATCACCCTGGCCGACCTGATCCACACCTGCGCGCGGGTCGCCGGGACGGAGGTGGAGATCGTGCCGGTGCCGGAGCAGGACGCGCGGGGCACGTTCTTCCCGCTGATCCGCGACCCGGAGGAGTGGACCGTCATGCAGCGGGACCCGGCGCGCGCCGTGGCGGCGGGGATGCCGCAGACGCCGTTCGAGACCACGGTCGCCGACGTGCTGGCCTGGGATCGCGAGCGCGGGACGCCGGCGCTGACGTTCGGGTTCACCGAGGAGGAAGAGGCAAAGGCGCTGGCCGAGGCCGGGCACTAGCGCCTTTCAGTGCAGCCGGTTCAGTGCAGCCGGTTCAGAGTTCGAGCACGTAGCCGAGCAGGCTCCCGTCCCCCTCGATCCCGTCGGGCCGGAACCCGCACTTCTCCAGCACGCGCCGCGAGGCGCCGTTGGGCCCGGCGACGTAGGCGTGGACCGGCCGGACGGTCATCTCCCCCAGGAACAGCGCCAGCGCGGTGGTGGCGACGCCGCGGCCCCAGTGGTCGCGGCCGAACCAGTAGCCCAGCTGGCGCTGGTCCCACTGGATCCACGACGTGAGGGAGCCGGCGACCTCCCCGTCGACCACGACCGTGCGCGCCAGGATCGCCGGGTCGGCGAGGATCGCGTGCCACAGCGCGTCGTGATCGCGCCGCGCGACCGGCGTCGCCGCCGCCATGCGCGCCGCGACCGGATCTCGCTGGTACTCGAAGAACAACGGCACGTCCGCCACCCCGACCGGACGCAGCCGGATGTTGGCATACGCGCCATCCGCAGGTAAGCCCCCACTGGCCTGGGCACCACTCACCGCTCGACCTTTCGCCCGGTTTCCCACCCTCGTTCTCCCCAGCGTCGCACGGACTTCACGGAAATCGGTATCCGCAGGTGCGCAACCGATTTTTGCCTTCAATCGATTGGACTCCAGCCCTAGCGACCCCTATAATCGAAGGTATACAGCCGACGCGATCACAAGGATCCAAGGAGTCAACGATGAACTTCGCCTCGACCTACGAACTGGCCGCCGCCCACGCCCGCCTGGCCGAGCTCCACAAGCAGGCCGCCGAGGCCCGCCTCGTGCGCGCCGCCAAGAAGGAGCGCCGTCGCAAGACGGTCTGAGCCCGGACACCACCGACATCCTGTGGGGCCGCCCGATGCGGGCGGCCCCACAGGCGTGTTCGGGGACTCTGACGGGCACGAAATCACGTCGCCGATCTATCTGCGCACAGCTGCGGCACCGGCGGCAGCGCAACAGAGACCATCAGCGCCCGAAGCTACTGCCTGGACGCCCCCACCGCACGAGAGATACCGGCGATCCCCCGCGGCGGCGCGAACAGCAGGTGGTAGGGCCGGGCCCCGGGGAAGTCGGCCATCGCGAGTTGTCCGGGGCGGTACGTGCCGCCGCTGCCAGGAGCCGGTCGCGGGCCTGCTCGGCGGTGAGCGGGGCGATGCCGGTCGCGGCGTAGAGGCCGGCGCGGATCGTGTCGATGTCCGGCTCGGAGGCGCGCAGGTTCTCCTCCGTGGTCTCCAGCGGGAAGCCGTGGCCCGCCTCGTGCCAGAAGCCCAGGGCGATGAAGATGGCCAGCGCCTCGGCGAGGTCTTCGGCGATCAGCGTGCCGCAGCCCTGGCCGTCCGCGTAGAGCACCGGCCGGCGCGCCTCCTGCGGGCCGCCGACCAGGTAGTACGTGCCGCCGGTGCCGTCGGCGGCGATCGGGATCAGGGGTAGGCACGGAAATGCCCTGCCGGCTACCAGGCGATGGCCTTGCCATCCCGGAAGAACCCGCCGGTCGGCCCGCCGTCCGGCAGCGTCGCGGCCCAGACGATCCCGGCGGCGCCCTCGCTCACCGGCCGCCCGCCGGGGCCGCCCATGTCGGTGGCGACCCACCCCGGGCAGACCGCGTTGACCAGGAACCCCTCGCCGCGCAGATCGGCGGCGAGCATCCGGGTCAGGGCGTTGAGCGCAGCCTTGGTGACGCTGTACGCGGGGGTCGAGCCGCTGGTCATCTCCGTCAGCGACCCGGCGCCGCTGGAGACGTTCACGATCCGCTGATGGCTGCCGGCCCGCAGCAACGGCAGCAACCCCTGCACCAGCTGCCAGGGCCCGAACAGGTTCGCCTCGACAGCCTCGCGCACCACCGCCAGGTCGGCGCCGAGAGCGTGCTGCCACGTGTCATAGTGGATGGCGGCGTTGTTGACCAGCACGTCCAGGCGCCCGAACCGCTCCCGCAACTCCTCGGCGGCAGCCGCGATGTCGGCGGTGCTGGTGACGTCCAGCCGCAGCGGATACGCACGCTCCCCGAGCGCGGCGACGGTGTCCCGAGCGGCACCATCCTGCCGGGCGGCGATGACGACGGTGTGGCCGGCGGCGAGCAGCTGGCGCGCGGTCTCGCGGCCGAGACCCCGGTTGGCACCGGTGACGAGGGCGATCATAGGTTCCATCTCAGCAGCCGCGACGAGACCCGGCAAAGCCGCAGCGCCTCAGCCTGAACCTGATCCGCGAAGCCGCAGCGCCTCAGCTCCCTGACTCCGGCTGCCGCCCGATGACCACCGTGGCCTCCAACTCCTGGTCCTGCGCTATCCACGCCTTCAACCCAGCCTCCCCGAACGCCTCCAGCATCGGCTCAGCCTGCGCCTCACTCGTCTCGATCAGCAGGTGCCCGCGCGCCGCGAGCCAAGCCGGAGCCTCGGCCGCGACCCGCCGGTGTATGGCCAGCCCGTCAGCCCCGCCGTCCAAACTCTCCAGCGGCTCGAAAGCGCGCGCCTCGGCCGGCAGCGTGGCGATCGCCCCGGTCGGCACATACGGCGCGTTCACCACCAGCAGGTCCACGCTCCCCCGCAACCGCTCGGGCAGCGCCTGGAACAGATCGCCTTCGTGAACGCGCGACCGCCCCGCGAACGGCCCGAGATTGCGCCGCGCGTACTCCAGCTGCCCCGCGTCGATGTCGGCGGCGTGCACCTCGGCACGCGGTAATCGCGCCGCCAGCACGGTCGCGAAGGGCGCCGAACCGCAGCACATGTCCACGATCGCGCGCGCCTCCCGCCCCAGGTCCAGGGCGAGCTCGACCAGGAACTCCGAGCGCCGCCGCGGGACGAACACGCCCGGCCCGACCGCGATCCGCCGCCCGCAGAACTCGGCCCACCCGACGACATGCTCCAGCGGCTCGCCGGCGCAGCGCCGAGCCACCAGCGCCGCCAGCCGCGCGGCAGGCTCGACTTCGTCCTTCACGGCCTGCACCAGCAGCTCCGCCTCGTCCTCGGCGAACACGCATCCGGCGGCCCGCAGCCGCTCGACGACGTCCTCAGTCATGATCACGATCTCAGTCTCGCGCAAACACCCCGGACAATGCATACGCGGGCGACTTATCAAGATGTTGACGCCCGAGGTCGTAGCGCTCGGTCGTGGCCGAGTTCGCATGTCCCATATACACCTGGATGTCGCGCAAGGGAACCCCTGCGTCGAGCAACAGCGTGGTACAGGCGTGACGCAGCGAGTGCGGGCTGATCTTCTTGTCGATCCGGGCCGCCTGCGCACAGCTCTCGACGATCCACTCCACCTGGTACCGCGTCAGCCGCGCACCCTCGGCCCCGACGAACACCGGCCCGGAAGCCGGAGCGACACTGGAGTCCCCGGCACGCTCGGCCAGCCACGCGTCCAGGCACCCGGCAGCTGGCGGCGCGATCGCCTGGTCCTGCTCCTCACCGCCCTTGCGCCGCAGCCGCACGACCCGGTGCCCGCGTTGCGTGGACAGGTCCTCCACATTGATGCCGCACAGCTCCGAGACCCGAAGGCCCTGATACAGCAGGATGGCGACGACGGCCTCGTCCCGCGCGCCACGCTTCGCCGCAGCCGAGAGCATCGCCGCCGCCTCCTCACGGTCCGGGCCCAGCGTCTGCGACTTGCGCGAGACCTTGGGCAGGTGAAGCGCCTTGTCCTTGGCCGGCACCGGGTTCTTGGCGGCGTAGCCGGAGTCGACGGCGTAGGCGTAGAAGTTGCGCACGGCGCTGATCTTGCGCGCCAGGGTCGCCGGACGGGCCCGGCCGTCGTCGCCGAGGTGCACGGTCCAGGCGTCGACGTGCGCGCGGACCGCGTCGAAGGGGTCGACGTCGAACAGCGCGCACCACGCGAACCACTGCTTCAGATCGACCGCGTAGGCCGAGGCGGTGGTGGGCTTGTAGGTGAGCAGGAACAACGTCGCGACCTGCTCGGCGTTCGGGCCGGCGCCCTGCGGGCCGATCGCCGCCAGCGCGCCGGGGACCACGGACACGACGACGGCCGAGCCGGCTGAACTCGCGGAGTTCGCCGACCCAACGGAGCCAGCGGAACCCACGGAATCCACCGAGCCCGCCTCAAAACTCACCGAATCGCTCACTTCGCGTCGCGCGCCTGGCGCCACACCGCGACGGCCTCATCCGCGTCCACCCGTGGGATCACCACCGACGGCCCCGGCTGCGGCGTCCGCCGCGCGGCGTCGGAGCGCAGGTCGTAGTCCGCGATCGCAGCGCGCAACACCGCTTCGGACCCGGCGAGCCGCTCCTCGATCAGTCCTTTGCGCAGGTCCTGCGCCTCGCGCCGCAGAGCCAGCGGCAACGGCAGCGCGTGCGCGCCGACGCGTTCCTGCGCGACCTTCTGCGTGATCCACCAGTCTTCGCGGTACGGCTGGTTGTCGCCGGGCAGCGGCTTGCCGACCAAAGGGTTGTCCTCGAAGGCCCCGTCCTTCTCGGCATCGCGCACATGCTTGTCGATGCCGGAGGCGAATCGCTCGTGCCAGGTGCTCATACCCCATTATCGCAAAAGGGTTACGGGCTTATCCCAGGGAGGTGTCGCCGAGACCGGCGGCCAGGGTGCGCAGCAGGTCGGCGAGGGTGACGCGGTCGTCGCCGACCAGCGCGGCCAGCAGGCGCCGTTCGTTGGCGACGTGCAACGGCATCAGCTTGTCGATGAGTTCCAGCCCTGCGGCAGTGAGCCGGATCCGGACGCCGCGACGGTCCCCGGGGTCGCGCAGCCGCTCCACCAAACCCTTGGCCTCCATACGGTCCACGCGGTTGGTGATGGCGCCGGAGGTGACCATCGCGGTACGTAGCAGGGCGCCCGGCGACAGCTCGTACGGGGCGCCGGAGCGGCGCAGGGTCCGCCAGGACGTCGAACTCCCAGAACTCCAGGCCGTGGCCGGCGAAGAAGTCCTTCAGCTCCTTGTCCAGCAGCCGTGACAGACGACTGATGCGCCCGACGATGCCCATCGGCGTGGCGTCGAGCTCGGGTTTCTCCCGGGCCCACATCGCGATGATCGCGTCTACGGCGTCGGCCATCAAGGCGCTCCTAGTGTCCTGCGCCTGAAGTTCGTTTCAAATATTTAGCGAGTGAGTTGAGGATCTCCTCGGCCGTCTTCTTCCAGACGAACGGCCGGGGGTCCTCGTTCCATGTTGCTATCCAGGCTCTGATGTCT
>NZ_JAACYW010000141.1 GCF_015356825.1 Catenulispora rubra
GGGGGGTGTGGTCGGCGGCTGCGGGGTTGGCGGCCGCGGTGTGGTCGACGGCGGCAGCATGGTTGGCGGCGGCAGGATCGGTGGCTGCCGGACTCGCGGTGGCGTGGTCACGAGCGGCAGGAGCGTGATCGGCGGCAGGATCGGTGGCCGTCCTGATGATCTCCTGGAGGCGATCGGGCGGAACGTCGACACCGAGGTCGTGCATGAGGATGGTCCAGGCATGGTCGCGCGCTTGGACCGTGTGGTGCGCGACATATTCGCGATGAGCCTGAGTGTCGAACTGGTTCCAGAAGGTGCCGGCAGCTTCCTCGACGCGTCGCTCGACCTCCCGCTCGACCCAGTCGGTAGCCTCGCGCCAGGTCATGCCCTCGCGCACCGGATCCCCACCGGGGTGCTCGCCACGGATGCGATCGACAAAGCTCTGCCAGGCCTGCTCACGCTGTGCGGGGGTAACACGCGGCACCTCAGGCTCGGCAGCGTGTGAAACAGGTTCCGGGGTGCGCGGCGCAGGTTCCGATGCTCGCTGCGCAGCCTCCCGAGCCTGCTGCTCAAGCTCCTCGACCGCAGCGGCACGCTGCACCGCCCGACGCTCGGCGGCCGTCTTCACGGCCAGGTTCTGCCGAGCCGCGGCAAAGTCGGCACGCGCCTGGGCCAGCCGCTCGTCCGGCGCCGAAACCCGCACCGTCTCAGGACCCGCCGAAGCCCGCGACGCGGCAGCCTCCGCGGCGACCTCCGAAAGCCGCTGCTCCGGGTCCCCGCCTTGGCCACCGAGGCGCTCCCCCGGGGTGTCGAAGCCGGAGCCGGGATGCTCGGGTTCGTGCGCAGGCTCGTCGAGAGCGTGCGGCGCGATGGTCTGGGTCCGCGACCCATCAGGCTGGCGCATGCCGACACCAGGCGCGACGTGCGACGAAGCATCAGAGTCCGGCGGCAGATCGTGCAGCGTGACGATGCCCTTGCGCGGCACGGGATCGGGACGCGGCGCCTCAGCCTGAGTCTCGACCGGTCTGGTCGCAGAAGTGTCCGGAGATTCCGGAGCCGAAGTGGCCGCGGTCTCGGGCACGGATTCGGTCCGCGCGCCGCCCGAAGCCGTGGCAATGGTCTCGACCGATGGCGTGGCAGCCCGCTCGGCCGAGACCAGGTCGGCAAGCGGCTCGCCACTCGTCACGATCGCCGCATCGCCCTGCCTCCCAGCCGGCTCCGCCACCAAGTCCCGCACCTGCTGAGCGACCGTAGCCTGCCGTTCGGCCACCGCGACCCGCGTCTCAGCCACGCTGACCCGGCTGGCGTCGGTCGTCGCCACGCGCGCGTCGTTCAGACCGGCGTGCGACAGCTGCGTCGCCTGGGCCTGCGCCAGATCCGCGTGCGCCGCCGACAGCTCGCGACCGGCCTGCTGCACGTTGGCCGCGGCCTCGGCCACCGGATCGTCGGCGAACGCCCGCAGCTTCTGCGCCGTGGTCTGCGGCAGCTCGGGCTGCGACAACGTGGTGAGGCGCTGTTCCAACGCCTTCTGCGTCGCGACGTCCAGATGCGCCGCGGCCAACTCCGACTGAGCGTTGTCCATCGCAGCATGCGCCGCGTGTTTCTCGGTCAGTGCATTGCCGGCGTCGCGACGCGCGACCTCCACCACCGTCGGCGGCGCGCCGCCACCCACCACGACCTGATGACTCGGCTCATTCTGCGGCGCCGAAATGGAAACATGATCACCAGGACCCTGCGGCGGAGCGCTCTCATACGGCGCAGCATCGTAAGGCGCGCTCTCATGCGGAGCGCCCTCAAGCGGCGCACCCTCATGCGCGACACCGTCCAGCCCCGGCAGCCCCTCGTGCGGAATCGGCCCGTTCTTCTCCGCCTCCACCTCATGCGCCAGCTCACCCAACGCGTGCAGGCTGCCCAGATCCAGCGCCGGCGGCTCCTTCGCCTGCTCGTGCGGCCCCTTCCCGCCGAGGAACCCGCCGATCACCCCCGCACCGAACGCCAACCCCAGGTCCTGCCCCCCGCCGAAGGCCGCGTTCGTCACCACCGCCGACGTCACGCCGGTGACGGCGGACACCGTCACCTTCCCCTTCAGCGTGTTCACGAAGTCCGGCGCGATCGCGTGCCCGATCTCGTGCACCGCCGCGCCGATGCCGCCGGACAGCAGCCCCATCTCCACGGCACTCACCGTGGACGAGGTGTCCCAGTGGTCCCGGTCCTTCAGCACGAACATCTGGAAGGCCTGAACCGCGCTGTCCATACCGGTCTGGATCGCCGTCGCCGACGCCACCGACGTCACGAACCGCTTGGCGATCTGCGACACCATCAGCTCCCCGATGGCCTCGATCTCCGGTACCAACGCCGCACCCCACACCGTCGGCGCCCACTCCAGCAACTGCTCGGCCATCCACGCCAACTGCAGCAGAATCATCAACTTCGAATACTGAGTCTGCACCGCGGTCTCATGCGACATGTCCCCCATCTGGGCCGACGTGTCCACCAGCGTCGGCATCGTCGTGTTCAACTGCTTCACGAACGACCCGAACTGCTCCGCCGTCGGCCCCGACAGCGCGTCCCGCATCCCCGAGGCCATCGGGGCGATGTCGTGATTGATCGCAGTGAGCTGAGAATGCGTGTCACGCCAGGCGTCACCCAACTCGGCAAGCTGATCCTCATCACCGGCGGGCCAGGTCTGGCCCACCGCCAAAGCCGCCACCCAGTCCAACTCGGGTGGAATGGTGATGGTCACGGCCGCGACGGCGGCTTGGGATGGGAGGAGGTTTCCGGAGCCGGGGCGTCGAACGTCTTCGGCACCGTGTTGTTCTCCTCGGTCTGCACGTAGCCGCGGACCATCGTGCCGATACCGGTGAGCATGCCGTTCGTGATCTGCACGAAGTCGTGCATCGCGCCGACCACCTGGTCGCGCACCGGATCGTGCGAGGCCTTGAACGCCTGCCCCGCGGCGTCGTTCCCGGCCGCGTCCGCCAGCCGGCTCACCGCCTCCACCAACCCCGAGCGCGCCCCCTGCGTCTTGCGGGCCAGCTCCTCGACCTGCGGGCTCACCACCGACATCCGGTCGGTGTCCACCCAGACCTGGTCAGCCATCGCTCTCCCTCACCATGCGTCCCGGCACCCGGCCGGTCGCGACGTAGTCCCGCACCGCCTCGGGCACCGACGAGCCCTCGGACAGCGCCTTGGACAGATCCGCCTTGCCCTGCACCAGATCGTCGAAGTCCAGCCCGGCGGGCAGCTCGGGCTGCATCAGCTCGCGCAGCGCGCTCTGCGCCTGCGTCTTGGCCTCGGCCGCGACCGACATGATCGCCTCGACCAGCTCCTTGGGCGCCATGCGCTTGTAGGCGTCGGTCGGGAACTCGATGCCGACCAGGTCGCCCTGCGCGCCGACCGTCACCTTGACCGTCTGGCGCGGGTTGCTCGCGGTCGCGGAGATCTCCCGGATCTTCTGCTGGAGCTCGGCGGTCCGGGCCCGGCGGCGCTGGTACGCCTCCATCAGGGCCTCGACCTCACCGTCGAAGGGCAGGTTCATCGCCGCCCCACCCGTGTTTCCATGGCGTTAACCACCTTTCAAGGCTGAAGTAACCCACTCCCCAAGGTAAGGAAGCGCCCACGATCCAGTCTCGGATCGTGGGCGCGGTTTGCCCGAACAGACATCGGCACTTGCCTCTTACGTCATCACGGGTCACCTACGGTGCCGAGCTCACTCCAGCCCGTCCCAGCCGGACTGGCGCGCGCCCCACGTCGTCGAGTCCTGGACCAGGAGCTTCGCGGCGGCCGGGCCGTCGTCCGGTGTTTCGTCCTCCTGTCCGGGGGCCACCGGCTCCTCCTCGGGCTCCGGCGGGGGCGGCGGCACGTAACCGGCCGGCAGGCGCCCGGAGCGCACCCGCTCCAGGACCGGCGTAACCGTGGCGCCGAGGCCCTTGGCACGTTGCCACGTCACGAGATCCGGGTTCTCCTCGGCATCGATGCGAGGGGCGACGGCTTCGTGCGCCGGCACGCCCACGGGCTCGTCCTGCCAGGCCTCCTGTTCCACGGTCACGGTACGGCTGTCGACCTCCCCCTCGTCCCCGCCGGCGCGCCGGGCCAGGCCGAGGCCGAGCAGCGCGGCGGCGGCAGCACCGCCGACGTCCCACGCGCTCTCGTCCGGAACGCCGCCGGGCGCCGCGAGTACGGGAACTGCTTCGTGTGTCGGCGCGGGGGCAGGACCGGGGGCGGTCGCGGACACCGGCGCGGACACCGGTGTCGCCACCGCACGCGTGACAGGGGCCTGCTTTTCCTTCGTTTCCTGCTTGCCCTCTTGATCCTCGACCGGTATCAGCGTGCCGTCAGCCGCCACCATCATCGCCTGCTCGGTCTCGGCCATGCCCTCGAGAGCGGCACCGCCGGCAGTAGCGCCGGCCGGGATCTCAGCCTCCCCGGTGGCCGACAACATCAGAGCCTCCATCGCCCAGGCCTCAGTAACACCGCCGAGCAGACCGGAGGCGTCGGAACGCTCCGCATTGTTGCCTTGCGCGCCAGCCCCTCCCATGCCGGGCATGTAAGGCATCTCCCCCGCCCCCGCGCCCGAAGCCGCGAGTTCAGAGCTCGGTGTCTCGGCGCCGACCGAACCCTGCAGCGACGATCCACCGGCAGCCGCACCGACCGTGGACCCCGGCTCGTTGATCATCGATTGCGGAACCGCGCCGATCCACGGCTTGGTCAACCCGCCGAGCAGGCCCGCAGCGTCGGAACGCTCCGCGTTGTTCCCCTGCGCACCGGCCCCGCCCATGCCGGGCATATAAGGCATCTGCCCCTCACCGGCGCCCGCCGCAGCCCCCGGCGAACTCTCCAGAGAGAGTCCAGAGCCCTGCGGAGTCGACTCCAGGCTCGTCAGATCCTTGCCCAGACCGGTCCCGAGGTCCTTGCCCAAGCCGGCACCCAAGTCCGAACCGGCCCCGACCCCCGGCGCGTGCGGAATCTCCAGAGCCGCGGGCTTCTCGCCGCCCACGCCGACGCGCGCCGGGTTGAGCGCGGCCTCCATCGCCGGGTTGATCGCCGGCGACAGCAGCTCCGACGGCACCCCGGCCAGCAACGGCGCGGACAGCGGCGAACGGCTGCCGAGCCCTTCGGTCGTCGTGAGGTTGGACGGCAGCCCCGTCCCCGTGCCGATGTTCGGTCCGCCGATGTTCGCCAGCGGCGGGACGTTCCCGACCCCGAGCCCCGGCGGCAGCCCGGTGTTCCCCAGGCCGTTCGTCCCGGGCAGTCCCGAGGTGTCGACCAGGTTCGGCGGCGCGCCGACTCCTGTGAACGGCGGGATGTTCCCGGCCGTCGCGTTGGGGAGCCCCGGCGCGGTGGTGTCGGACAGGCCGGGGATGCCGCCCAGGCCCGGTCCGCTGCCCAGATCCGGCGGCGCGCTCACGGTCGCCGGCGGCGGAGCGCCGCCGGCCGTGGCGTTCGGGTCGCCGGCGCCGGTGCCGGGTGGCGGCACGGCCGACAGGTTGCTGGTGTCCGGCGGCGGCGCGACCCCCGGCGAGTTGACGTTCGGCGATCCGGAACCGTCGGTCGACGGGGTGTTGGTGTCCGGCGGCGGAGTGACGTTCGGCGAGTTCGACCCGTTGTCCGTCGGCGGCGGGGTGACGGTCGGCGGCGGCGTGAGGTTCGGATTGTTGACCGGGTTGTTCACCGTCGGCGGCGCGTGCACGCTGTCGACCGTCACCTGGTAGTTGCCGACCAGACTGTTCAGCACCCCGAGCATGTCGTGCGTCATCATGGCCGCGATCTCGGGCTTCTCGTGGATCATCACCAGGTTGTTGACCACGCTGGCCGGCGGGACCGCGTGCAGCGCCGCGTTCGCGTAGTAGTGGTCGATCGAGGAGACCTGCTCCTGCGCCCACGCCAGATAGTTGCCGTTGTTCACCAGCTGGTTCGGGACCGAGTCGGTCCCGGACGGCCCGCCGGCCAGCGCCGAGGAGACCGCGAGCACCTGGTTGGAGAACGTCGTCATGGCGCTGAGGAAGGCGTCGGCCGCGGCGCCGGTCCACGGCGCGTCGTGCGAACCGGCCAGCGCGTTGGCCTGGTCCTTGATGCTCTGGCCGACCATCTGCAGCGTGGTCTGGACCGTGTAGAAGTGGTACCCGGCGTCGACCAGGGTCTGCGGATCGGCGATGCCGCGGGCCCGGTGGGCGGCCGTGTCGTCGCCGACCGGGAGCCCGGAGCCGCCGAGGACCGCGGCCTCGATCTGGTGCCAGTCCCACCCGGCGTAGTCGGACGCCGAACCGCTGTTGGAGATGTTTCCGAACAGACCACCGTTGGGGTCCTCGTTGAACTGGCCGCTCCCGGTCTTGGAGTCGTCTGCCATGGCCGTCCGTCCTCGCTGGGGATGGGGTTCTCTTCGGCGCGCACGAAGGCGGCCGCGGTGTGCCGGAGCTCCCGCCGGGGCACACCGCGGCCGGACCGCGTACCGGACTCAGGCTCCGGTGTTGCTCGACCCGCCGCTGACGTCGGTGTCGATCCCGCTGAAATACGCGGTGGAGCCGTTCAGGGCCCGGTTGACGTCGTCCGCGGTGCCCTTGTTCGCGTCCTCGGTGCTGGCGTACTTGGTGCTCAGACTCGTCATCGCGTCGTGCAGGTCCTTCAGACCGTTGGTCAGGTCGGTGACGGCGGTGCGGTACTTCTGTTTCAGGCCGCCGTCCCCGTTCAGTCCGTCGATGTTCGCCCGGATCTGGTCGGCGTGGTAGAACGCCCCGGGCTGCACCGCGGGCATCTGCGTGATCGTGTCCAGCAGTTTGTTCACCGGATCCTGCAACAAGGCGATGTTGCTCGCGAACTTGTCCAGCGAAGGAGTGTCCACCGAGGTGTTCCCCGTGCCGTCCCCGCCGGGGACCGGCGGCGGCGCGGGAACCTTCGGCAGGTCCTTCGCGTCCTTCGGCAACGGCTTGTCCGGCTGACGATCGGCGTGGTTCGGCGACCAGGGCCCGGTGTCCTGGGTGTCGGTGGTGGTCGTGTTCGAGGTGTTGGACGTTGTCGATGTGTTCGACGTGTTCGACGTGTTCGACGTCTTGGTCGGGTCGGACGGCGGCGTCGCCGGCGGGGTGGTGTTGGCCGGCGGGTCCGAGGAGACCCACCACGAGCCGATCATGCTATCGGTTTGGTTCTGGTACCACTTCTTGTCGGTGTAGTCGTAGCAGTACGTGGTACCGCCGATGACGGTCTGGAAGTGGGGGTCCTGCGTCGGATCCGTCGCCACGGCTCACTGCTCCCAGAGTCCGAGTCCCTGGTTCTCGGCGTTCGCGTAGGACTCGTTGATGCTGCCCAGCGAGGCCTCGGCGTTGGTCGCCTGCACGGCCATGTCGGCCGCCTTCTCGTCCCACTTCTTCTTGGCGACCCAGTAGGCCTGCTGCGAGTCGGCGCTCCATTCGGACAGGTGCGTCTGCGTGCTGTCCTCCAGGTTCGTCAGCAGATCGGAGATCTGCGAGGAGATCTGGCCCATCTGCTCGGCGACCTGCTGGACGATGTTCATGTTGACCATGTACGTGGCCATGGATCAGGACCTTTCAACGAGGGACGGTATGCCGGCTCACAGACCCGGGAGCGGGCTGCCGACGGCGCGGACGAGGGTCTGGGCGGTCTCCAGGGACTGCTGGTGGGTGTTGGCGTAGACGCCGGTCTGGGTGGACAGCTTCTCCAGGATCAGCGCCAGCTGGGACTGCACGACCTGCAGGTCGTCCAGGTAGGTCGCGAGCGCGGTGCCGAACGAGGACGCCGCCTCGCCGGACCAGTTGGCCGCGAGCGTCGCCTGCTGCTCGGACATGGCCTGGTAGGCCCCGTTGACCTGGGCGAGCGCGTCCTGGAAGTCCTGCTGGGCCAGTTGCATGCCGTCGACTGTGACGGACGTGTTCGGAGTGGCCACGTTTTCCTCCTTCTCACTGCGGGGTGGGGGCGGCCGCATCAGCCGCCTTACGTCTCAGTCAACGTGCGGGAGGGGTCCCCGGGACGGGTCCGCCGGCAGCGGTGCCCGTTTGTACATGGATCGCTGCTCGACCGGCCACCGGCCGAAAAGCCCAGGTCATCCCGGCACCGGCTCCGGAACGGGGGGCCGCTTGGACGCACGGTCGGTAGCGGGCTGGAGCGCCACCAGCGCACTTTCCACAACCCCGGGATCAACCTCCAGGGAACCGGTCAGCTCCCCCACCCGCGCGGCCACCCGGTGGGCGGTGTAGGCCCCGGGACCGACCGGCAGGTCGTCGAAGCCTTCTTCGAACGCCGCCAGCACCTGCTCGGTGATCCGGAACCCGCGCCGCGCGAGATACCGCGCGGCGAGCAGCGCCGACTCGCTCGACGAGTAGTCGCCGGTGGCCAGCGATTCGGCGAAGCAGTCGAGCAGATCGGCACGGCCGCGCAGCAGCTGTGCGGCGTGCGCCGGCTCCACGGTCAGGACCACGACGACGTCCTGGTGTGCGGCGACCGCCTTCGGCAGCGCGGCGAGCACGGCGGCGCGCGCCCCGGGCGGGAACGCGGCGAAGTCCTCGTCCACCCGCACCACCAGCACTCCGCCCTGGGCCTCGGCGAACACCGACTGCGCGTAGAACTCGGGCTGCCCTTCCCAGCGCGCCGGGAACTCGCTGAGCGCGACCTCGTATGCCGCGCGTGTCCGGATCAGGCCGAGGTCGGCCAGGCACCAGGCGTAGACCCGGGCGAGCGCGCCGCGGCCCGAGCCCCGTCCGCCCTCCAGGATCACGTTGGCCAGCCCGGTCGTCGGCTGTCCGCCGTCGCGCAGCCGGACCAGGCCGGTCAGCCGCAGGCGCAGCGCGTCGCGCACCGGGGCCAGGCCGGTGAACGCGGCCAGCCGGCGCATCCCGGGAGTGTCGTCGAACCCTGACCGGCGTCCGGCGTCCGGGCCGGGGCCGGTGGGCGGCGGATCGACGTCCTGGGGTGTGAGCCTGCTCAGGTCCGAGTCGCGGGCGTCGGGCTTGCCGGCCAGCCGAGAGGCCTGGTTGCCGACCATGGCCTCGAACACCTTGCGGGCCACGCGGCCGTTGCCAAAGGTCGGCCCCTTGGGGATCTCCTCGAAGTACCGGGTCAGCGCGGCGATGGTGTCCTGCCCGAGCTCGTACCGGTGCGCGGCGGTCATCCCGCGCACGATCGTGACCAGCTCGGCGACGCTGTAGTTCGGGAACTCCACGGTGCGGGAGAAGCGCGAGGCCATACCGGGGTTGGAGGACAGGAACTGCTCCATGTGCTCGGAGTAGCCGGCGACGATGACCACCAGCTCGTCCCGGTGGTCCTCCATCAGCTTCATCAGCGTCTCGACGGCCTCCCGGCCGAAGTCCGGCCCGGTGCCCTTGGACTGGTTGGTCAGCGTGTAGGCCTCGTCGACGAACAGCACGCCGCCCAGGGCCCGGGTGACCACCTCGGTGGTCTTGATGGCGGTGCCGCCGACGATCTGCGCGACCAGATCGGCGCGCGAGACCTCGATCATGTGGCCGCGGCTGAGGATGCCGAGCTCGGCCAGGACCGCGCCGTAGAGCCGGGCGACCGTGGTCTTGCCGGTGCCGGGAGGGCCGGCGAACACCAGGTGCCGGCTCATCGGCGGCATCGGCAGGCCCAGCTCCTCGCGGCGCTGCGCCATGGTGATCAGGTCGATCAGGCTGTTGACTTCCTGCTTGACACTGGCCAGGCCGACCAGTTGGTCGAGTTCGGCCAGCGGGCCGGTGCCGAGGTGGCGGGCCCGGTCCGGGTTCTCGGGCTCGGCGGCGTGGTCGTCGTCGTAGCCGTCGCCGTAGCCGTCGCCGTACTCGTCCTCGACCGGGTTCATGTCGTAGGAGTCGTAGGAGTCATAAGAGTCCTGCGGTACCCGGCGGGCAGGAGCAGGAGCAGGAGTCGGGGTGGGCGCGGGGCCGGGTGTCGGCTTGTCGGCGGCGTTGTCGCGGACCTCGCAGTCCTGCACGTCCACCGCATCGGGCGCGCCGTGCACGCCTTCGCCGCCGTTGCCGGTGATCCGGCACGCGCGCAGCGTCGCGCGGCCGCCCTCGCGCACGTCGATCCCGTGGTCGGCGGCGCCGTGGATCCGGCATCCGGCGGCCTCCAGCACCGCGCCCTCGGCCAGGGTGATCGCGCTGGCCGGGGCATCGGCGAACTCGGTGTCGCGCGCGGTCAGGCCAGCACCGGCCACGCCGACGCCGCAGCCGCGCAGGACGCACGACTCCAGCGTCGCCTGCCCGCCCTCGACCAGGATCAGACCCTGGCCGTCGGCGGCCTGGATCTCGACCCGGCCGAGTTCGGCGGTGGCGGACGCGGACACCTCGACCGCGGTCCCGCCGGTGTCCAGCGCGCCGCCGCGGATCTGGACCGCGGCGCCGCCCGAGGCGGTGAGGCCGGCGCCCTCGCCGGTGACGGTGATGCCCTCGAACTGGGCCGTGGCGCCGCCGGAGAGCACGACGGCGCCGCGCCGGGCGTCCCGGACCTCGACCTCGCTGGCCATCAGGGCACTGGCTCCGTCAGCGGCGATCCCGATCACGGCCCCGACGACGCGGCAGCGTTCGAGGCGGGGGCGCGCGCCGCCGGTGACGTAGACGCCGATCTGCGCCGGATCGGTGACGACGCAGCCGGTGAGGACCGGCTCGCTGCCGCCGGCCAGGTGGACGGACTGGCCGGTGGTTCCGGAGAACTCGCAGTCTCGCACGTCCACGGTGCCGCGGGAGGTCACGTAGAGGTCGAGCGCGCGGCCTTCGCTCACCCGCACCCGGGACAGCACGGCGGAGGCGTTCTGCTCGACGGCCAGCGCCGGCTTCTCGCAGCCGGTGATGACGCAGTCCTCGATCTCGGCGCGGGCCTGGCCGTTGACGCAGATCCCGTTGCCGGCCGGCCGGTTGACGGTGCAGCCGGTGGCAGTGAGCCGGCCCTTCTCGGCGACCACGATGGCCGAGGATCCGGTGTCCTCGATGGTGGTCTGTTCCATGATGGTGCCGCCGGGCGAGGCGACCACGACCCCGGCGCCGGTGCGGTTGGCGATCCGGCACTCGCGCAGGGCCAGGGTCCCGGCGCCGTGCGCGAGGACGGCGGTCCAGGCCGCGCCCTCGACGCGGCAGCCGTCCAGCGCGGCCTCGCCGCGGCGCACCTCCAGCACCGGGGCCTGCTCGTCGGCGCCGACCAGCTCCAGCCCGGACAGCTGCACGGCGGTGGTGTCGACGATCAGGGTGCTGCCTTCGGGGCCGCCGTCCACGCGCACGCTGCCGGGGCCCTCCTCGGCGCTGAGCGTGACGACCCGGTCCAGGACCAGCCGCTCGGTGTAGGTGCCGGGCGCGATGGCGATCAGCGCGCCGTCGCGGGCCTGCCGCAGCGCCGCGCCGATGCTCGGGTATCCGCCGGGGCGGTCGGGCGCGACCAGCAGTCTCTGGCGTGTCACGACGCTCTGCCTTCCTGGAGCTCGTGCTGCGGGACGATGAGACCGGGGGCGCCGCCGAACCGGTCGCGGACGGCTTCGGGCAGGTCGGGCAGGTCGGGCAGGTCAGCGGCCGAGTCCTCGTCGGCCCAGGTCCGGCCGGCGTCCGTGAGCCCCTTGAGCGCGACCTCGTCGAGCGGCACCGGCCCGGGATCGACCCGGCCGTCCGCGCCGATCTCCGAGGCGGACAGCTCCCGCAGCAGCACCTGCGGCCGCTCGCCGGTCACCACGCTCAGCACCTTGAAACTGGTCCCGGGCAGGAACACGACCTGCTCGGGGAGGTCAGGGGCCACCAGGTGCGTCCGGCGCGCGGTCATCGACCAGATCAGCAGGTCGACGTCCCCGGGCATCCGGTACCGCGCGCCAGCGAGCGCGGGGACGAAGCCCCACTCGGTGACCAGCTTGCGGCTGTCGTACCAGCGCAGCTCGCGCTCGCTCAGCGAGGCACGGACCAGCGTCGGACCGCGGTGCGACGGCAGGCGCTTGAGCCCGGAGGCGATGCACCGGGCCAGCGGGACGTGCGGCCCGGCCGCGGCCGAGCGGACCAGGTCGTCGAACGGCCGGGTCTGCCCGTTGAGGTAGAGCTGCACGGCGACGAGATCGACGAGCACGTCGGCGGTCGCGGCCCCGGAGGTGCGCAGCCCCGGGGACTCGGAGACCACGCGGGAGACGGAGCCGAGGGTGTTGTCGTACTGCTCGCTGAGGGTGCGCCGGACCCACTGGCGCTCCTGGTCGAGCGCGCGGACGGAGGGGACGGCGGTGGTTTCGGGGCGCGGGACGGGTTGGACTTGGGGGGCGCGGCCTGCGTCAGGGGTCGATGGCACGACGGGAGCAGGCTCGGGCGGTGGGGTTGGCGCTGGTGTCGGTGCAGGTTCTATGTGCTTGATCGGCAGCACAGGCTCGGAGGTCGCGGTCACAGTCTCTTGGACAGGCGCCAATGGAACAGAAGCCATCGCGACATCTCCCGGAAGCGGCCCACTTTCGAGCCGGAATCGCGTTACGGGCACCGGCTCCGGTTCTGCTGGCACATCGACCAGGCCGCTCGCATCGATCCCCGCACCACTCTCGGCAGCCATGACATTGTCAGCAGCTGCGCCGCTCGCAGCTGCCGGCTCCAGCTCGACAACCGCCCCGGCCTCTGCCGAGACCGTCACCTCAGCCGCAGCCAGTTCCACCGCCGCGACCACCACCTCGCCGCCGGCCGTATCCGTCCCCTGCTTCACCGCAGCCGTCGAAGGCAGCACCGCGACCGAGTCCCGCACCTCCGGCTCCAGCCGCGCCACCGCCTCGTCGGCGAGCGAGCGCATGCGGTCGGCGTCGACCGAGGCGTCGGCGGCGTGGAACATCCGCGCGTGGTGGGGATCGGGCACGGCAGCGCGGATCGCCGCCGCGTGCGCCTTGTAGATCGGCGGCCGCATCATCAGGCCGCTCGCGGTGACTTCGAGCACCGCGCCCGGGGCGTACTCGTAGATGCCGGGCGCCACTTCGCGCAGTCCCTCGATCGGGGCGCGGTGCTCGACCGGCTCGGGGTCGGCACCCTCGGGGAGGTATTTCAGGTCCCAGACATAGGGCCGCCAGTGCATCGCGCCGCCGGCGAGCAGGGTGCGCGTCTGGCTGCCCTTCTGCTCGCGCCTCGACCCCGCCGGGGCCAGGACCGGGACGCCGACCCCCGCGACCACGCCGACGCCGAGGCGGTCGGCCAGCTGCTGGCCGAGGGTGGGCCCGGCGGGATCGGTCGCGCCGAAGTCCGCGAACCGGAGCGCGGGCCGGATCCGCTCGTCGACGCTGGTCCAGAACTCGACAATGGCGTCCAGCGGCACCGGCGCCGAGCCCGGATGGCCGACGACCACGCGCGGATGCGCCGGATCGGTCGCCAGGCCTCCTATCAGCCACTTGCGATAGGACTCGGCCGCCCGGGGCGAGCCGGCGGCGGTGATCCAGGCGCCGGCGGGCAGCGGTTCGACCCGCACTCCGTCGGCGAGTTCGCGCTCCTCGGCGAAGGACGCGCACTCCCACTCCGGCGCCGGCGAGCGCCGGGAGGCGGGGACCGGGTCCCGCCCGGGCTCGAAGTGGAACCATCCCGGTCCGGCCTCCACCGGCACGAACAACCCTCCCACCACTTTCTGCGGCACGCCGCCGGGCGCCAGCACGACGCGTCCGAGGGCGGTCGACAGCCAGTCGCCGAGCCCGAGGAACGAGGACGACGCGAGCGGCTGGAGCGGCACCAGCCGCAGCGTTCCGGCGCGTTCGGCCAGGAAGGCCGGGAGGTCGTTCTCGCTCTGGATCTCCGCGCCGGGCGCCAGGTCGACGAACACCACGGTCGGGCTCTGTCCGTCGGCGAGGGCGCCGCAGCGCTCGATCGCGCGCGGGTCGGGGCCGTTCGCCGCGTGCAGCATGACGGCGCCGCCCGCGCCACCCGCGCTACCCGGGCCGCCTGGGCCGCCCGCGCCGCCGATGTCGGACCAGCGCGGCGCCGACTCCGGACGCGAACGCGTCAGCCCGCGGGCCATGACACGGCCTTCTGTGCGGCGCTGACACTCAGCGTCGGCCCGGCCGGCATCGAGCCGAGGACCGCGTCGGGGAATACGTGCCCTGCGACTCCGGGGTATCCGAGCGCGTTCAGGGTGTCGGTGCCGTCTACCGCGAACCGCATCCCGGCATCGGTGATGAGGTAGGCCGCCGGTGCTCGGGTGAGCGGCGAGGTCGAGGTCGAATCCGCGATCAGGGCCTTGCCCGGCGGGATCAGGACCGGGGTCTTGTCCGGGAAGAACTGCCCGGCCTCGGTCACCAGCACCGGTCCGACGCCGGTGGCTGTGCCGGTGCCGGCGCTTGAAGTGGCGGCGGCCTGGTAGGCGCAGAGTCGGGCGCCAGCCGGCGGGGCGTACGACGTGGTGGCCAGCATGTCGGGCAGCCGCCGCAGCAGCGACTGGTCGGCGGACGCCGGGGTGCCGGCGATGTCCGAGGGGCCGACCGCGAGCGGCTGTCCGTTGCCGGGTACGGTCGCCAGCAGCGCCGCCTCGGTGCGCGTGATCGGCGCGAGGCCGTCGCCGCGCAGGACGTAGAACTGCGCCACGCCGCCGGCGGTGGTCTGGAACACCTCGCCGACCTTGGTCTTCTGTCCGGCGATGCGCGGTCCCGGCGCTCCGGCGGACGGGATCTGCGCCGGGCTGAGGGCGTCACCGTCGCCGATCACGCCGAGCCAGGTGGTCGGGACCGGCAGCGGCGCCTGGTTGCCCAGGCCCAGGACGGCCAGCACCGAGGCGTTCGGCACGGGATACTTCCGGGAGTTCCAGAGCACGTATTCGCTGGAGCTCGCGGTCACCACGATCGGCCGCCCGGCCGGCACCGCCGCGGCGTGCTGGGCCGGGGCCAGGTCGAGCACCGTGCTGCCGCCGCTTCCGGTGGCGCCCAGGCACAGCGACCAGGTGCCGTCCAGCAGCGCCGAGGGGTCCGGCAGGCTGTCCGGCGCCCCGGCGATCCCGATCGACGGCCCGACCGGCAGCGCGGCCAGGGTGCTGCGCGGCTCGATGTGCACCGTCGGCTTGGCCCCGGCGGCCAGGCGCGCCGAGGCGTAGTTCGCGGTCGGGCGCAGCTGGCCGTTCATGAGGATGTAGCGGGTGCCGGTCTCCTTCTCCACGATGATCGAGCCCTGAGCCTTCCAGGACTTGTCAGGCGCCGGGGAGATCAGGCCGTAGACCGCCGCGCCGCCGCTGAGCAGCACCGCGGCCATGAGGCCCATCACCAGGCCGAGGTTGCCGCGGCGGAAGGGCTGTTCCCCGATGCCGGGATCGCCGGCCGTGGCGGCGTGGACGAGGCGGCCTGCCGAGAAGCGGTAGGCCTGGATGTGGTCGCGTCGAGTCTGCACGTCATGTCCTCAGCTGACGAGCGCGCGGAACTGCGCGTAGACGTGGAGGAACTGCAGCAGCAGCGGGATCAGCGCCAGCGAGGTCCACAGCTCGGCGGTGTCGGCGAGCTGGCCCCAGATCGGCAGCAGCCGCCGGCCGGGCAGCGAGCGCGCGGCGGCGATCAGCGCCGTCGCGCAGAAGAGCAGCAGCAACAGGGCCCAGGTGCGGTCCCCCGCGCCGAGATGCCGGGCCAGCGACACGGCGACCAGGCTCAGCCCGGCGACCCCGCTGAGCACCAGCGGCGCCCGCTGCCAGGCCAGTGTCAGGCTCCTGGCACGCAGGACGAGCGCGAGGGCGAAGACGGCGGTGAGCGTCCCGCCGACCCACCCCGGCTGGAACGCCAGCCACCCGAAGGCGGTGACGTAGACCAGCGACGCGGTGACGAACAGGGCATTGAGATGCGACACGGCGCGCGTGGTCCGCGCGGTGACGTCGGACTCGGAGACCGGATCGATGTCCTGCTGCAGCTCCTCGGCGGTGCGCGGGAGCAGCGCGACGCGCAGGCGGGTGAGGCGCAGGACGATGCGCAGCTGCGCGGAGGTGGCCGCGTACAGGACGACGGCGAGGACGGCGGCGACCGACGCGGCGCTCGCGCTCAGGCCGTTGGCGGCCGTCGCGCCGATGGCGGTGCACACGCCGACCCCGGCCACCGCCCCGAACACCGCCAGCGGCAGCCGACCGGCGGTGGCGAGCAGCACGGCGACGGCGGCGCTCGCAAACCCTGTGATCATCAGGGCCTTGCGATCGATGGTGAACAGCCCGTGCGCGCCGTGATAGGCGGCGAACCCGGTGAGCACCGTGAAGGCGCACGCGCCGAGCGCGGCAGCCGTGGCAGGCGCCGAGTCCTCGCTGAACCGGCTGTCGACGATCGCCACGAGTGCCAGCGCAGCAGCGGCGAGGCCGAAGAACACGACCCGCGCCGACACCGACGGCAAGGTCGTGACGCAGACCCCGAACGCCGCCGCGACGACCGCACCCGCGCCGAGCATCAGCGCCGTACTGAACCCCGGCCGCCAGTGATCGGCACGCCGCGACACCGAGTGGGCGACCCCAACGCTGACGTCGTCGAAGTCGAGCTCCGGCAGAATCGCGGTCTGCGGGCTCAGATACAGCACCTCGCCCTCGCGCAGATCCAGCGACTCGGCCGTCCCGCCGAAGTCAAGCGGTGGCCCCCCGAGCCGCTGAAGCACCCAGGCGCCATCACCGGAATCGGCAGCGTCGCCAACGGTGTGCCGCACGACGATCGGCAGCAGCTCGCCAAGCGTCGCAGTCGAAGGAATGGCCAGGTCAGCACGACGCGCCGGCCCAGAAACAGTGAGATGGCACAACTCGCCCCCGCCGCCAAGAAAGCGGGCAGAGGGAGCCGCTGGAGCCGAGGTATTCATGACACTCCTGAAATCGCAGCGGGTTCAGTGAGTTCTGCGTCCACCGCAGCGCCGGAAAGACGACAGGCGGCGGCAAAGTAGCGATGGTCGGCAAGGGAAGGCCGTTCGCCGAAGCGTCGGCAGCGGCAAGCGAGCCGGCGCCCGCCCAGCCCCATCAAGGCACTCATTCAGCACCCACCAACCCGGTCTGAATGATCCGAATATCCCGCCGCGTCACCAACTGAGCCCGCCCCGGCGGCAGCGTCCGCGGCTTGGCCTCGCCGATGAACTTGCCCTCCTCCTTCGGATACGAGAGCAGCACCGCCGGGCTGTTCAGCTCCCACAGCCGCCGGAGGACCGGGTCCATCATCGCGCGCATGGCGCCGGAGGTGCTGCGGGCGATCACCAGGTGCATGCCGATGTAGGCGCTGCTGCCCAGGATCCGCACCAGGGGGCTCATCGGGCCGCCGGCGCCGTTGCCGGTCGTGAACAGGTCGTAGTCGTCGACCACGACGAACAGCCGCGGCCCGTGCCACCAGTCCCGCCGTTGCAGCTGCTCCGGCGTCACGTCGGCGCCCGGCAGCCGGGCCGTCATCGACACCGCCGCGCTGCCCGCGAGCTGCGCCAGCGAGTCGGTGTCGATCGCGTAGCCGACGCGGTACGCCTCCGGCGCGACCTCGTGCAGGCGGCGGCCCGGATCGCCGAGGAGCACCCGCGCCTCGGCCGGGCTGTAGCGGTCGGTGATGGCCTTGACGACCAGGCTCAGCATGTTCGTCTTGCCGGTCTCGCTGTCGCCGAGCACCAGCAGGTGCGGCGTGTGCTCGAAGTCGTGCCACACCGGCTGCAGCCGCTTCTCGTCCCAGCCCAGGCACATGCGCAGGTCGCCGGTCGGCACCGGCAGCTTGGCCGCGGGCAGCCGGGCCGGCAGCATCCGCACGCCCGGCGCCCGCGGCCCGGTCCAGAACAGGTCCAGCTCCCCGGCCGCGGTCTTGGTCGCGGTCGTCAGGTCCTCGGTGTCGCCGCGCGCGTCCAGGCGCGGCAGCGCGACCAGGAAGTGGTGGCCGGAGCGCGTCAGGCCCCGGCCGGGCTGGTTCGGCACCGCGGCCGCGGCGCGGTTCCCGATCTCGGACTCCATCGGGTCGCCGAGCCGCAGCTCGAACTTGGTGCCGAACAGGTCGCGCAGCCGGGGCCGGAACTCCGACCAGCGCACCGCCGCGGCGACGATGTGCACGCCGAAGGACAACCCGCGCCCGGCGATCTCCATCACCCGCGCTTCCAGGTCCTCGAAGTCCTGCCGCAGCGTCGCCCAGCCGTCGACGACCAGGAACAGGTCCCCGAACGCGTCCTCGACCGTCCCGCGCGCCCGCGCCGTCCGGTACGCGGCCATCGACTCCAGCCCGAGCTCGGCGAACCGCGCCTCGCGCACCTCGATGAGCTGCGCGACCTCCTCGATCGTGCGCAGCACCCGGTCCCGGTCCAGCCGCGTCGCGGTCGACCCGACGTGCGGCAGCCCCGACACCGAGGCCAGCCCGCCGCCGAAGTCCAGACAGAAGAACTGCACGTCGCGCGGCGTGTGCGTGAGCGCCAGCGAGAGCATCAGGGTACGAAGCAACGTCGACTTCCCCGTCTGCGGCGCCCCGGCGATCCCCACATGCCCGTCGGCCCCGGCCAGGTTCGCGGTGAGCAGATCCCGCGACTGCTCATACGGCAGGTCCACCACCCCGATCGGCACCCGCAACGCCCCGAGCCCCGGGTAGTCGGCCGCCTGCATCCCCCGCACCGCGTCCGGGACGATGCCCGGCAGGATCTCGTCCAAGCTCGGCGCGGCGGTCAGCGGCGGCAGCCACACCTGACGCGCCGGCGGACCGGCGTCGGCGAGCCGGTCGACCAGCACCTCCAGCAAGCTGTCGCCGTCCCCCTCGTCACTCTCCACGACGGGCACCGGCTCCGGCTCGACCTCGGCCGGCACCGGCGGCGGAGCCTGCCGGAGCCCGAACTCCACGACGTCGGCGAACTCGGCCTGCTCGACCGCCGCCGCATCCCCGGCCCCCGAACCGCCGGCCCCACTCCGTACGGGCCCTGACACGTAAGCGGCCTTGAACCGCACCAGATTCGTCGTGTCGATCTTCAGATAGCCGTTGCCCGGCGCCGAAGGCAGCTCATAGGCGTTCGAGACGCCGATCACGCTGCGCGACTCCATCGAGGAGAACGTTCGCAGGGCTATGCGATACGAAAGGTGCCCCTCGACCCGGTGGATCCGTCCCTCGTCCAACCGCTGCGAGGCCAACAGCAAATGCATCCCGAGGCTGCGGCCGACCCGGCCGATCGTGATGAACAACTCCACGAACTCCGGCTTGGCGGCCAGCAACTCGGAGAACTCGTCCACGACCACCAGCAGCGTCGGCAGCGGAGCCAGCCGGGCCCCGGCGGCGCGCGCCTTCTCGTAGTCGTACAGCGACGAGTATCCCGTCTCCCGCAACAGTTCCTGCCGCCGGATGACCTCGCCGTTGATCGCGTCCTGCATCCGGTCCACCAGATGCAGCTCGCCGGCCAGGTTGGTGATCACGGCCGAGGTGTGCGGCAGCCGGTCCATGTGCATGAACGTCGCGCCGCCCTTGAAGTCCACCAGCACCAGGTTCAGCACCTCGGACGAATGCGTGGCGGCCAGCCCGACGATCAGGGTTCGGAGAAGCTCGCTCTTGCCGGAGCCGGTGGCCCCGATCAGCAACCCGTGCGGCCCCATCCCGCCCTGCGCCGACTCCTTGATGTCGAGCTCGACGACCTCGCCGTTCTCGGTCACCCCGATCGGCACCTGGAGCCGCGCGCTCTGCACGGCGCGCGGCCGCCACTTGGCCGCGACGTCGAAGTTGTACGGGTTGCGGATCCCCAGCAGCGTGGTCAGTTCGAAGTCGCTCTCCAGCGGCTTGTCGGCCAGGTCGACGGTGCCGCTGGTCCGGAACGGCGCCAGCACCCGGCCCAGCGAGGTCGCCGCAGCCGTGCTCAGCGCGTCGGCGGCGGCGCTCGCGGTCGTGTCCCCGACCGGGAAGCCGACCTCGCCGTTTTCGGCGTGCAGCCGCAGGACTTTCGGCCCGCCGGTCATCGCGCCGGTGGCGTCGAAGAGCACTGCGTTACGCAGTCCCGCGCCGAGCAGCCGAGAGGTGGCCGGCAGCAGCGTGCGGTGCGCGACGACCACCAGGAACGGCTCGGTGACGCCCGGCACCGCGCCCCGATCGTGCTCAGGACGCTCGATCGTCTCCGGCCCGAGCAGCGCCAGCAGCGTGTCGTGGTCGGTCGCGACCAGCCGCAGCGGCCCCGCCTCGTCCTCCTCCTTGGCGTGCCGGGCGTGCGGCAGCCACTTGACCCAGTCCCACTCGGCCAGCCCGGCCTCGTCGGTGAGCACCGCGATCTTCAGCTCGTCCGGGGAGTGGAAGACGGCCAGCTGGCCGAGCATCGAGCGGATCAGCCCGGCGGCGGCGTCGGCGTGCCCGGCGAACTCGACGCTGGTGAAGTTGCGCAGCCCCAGTGCGATCGGCACGCCGGTGACGCTCTGGTGCGCGCGGATGAAGCGCCGCAACGAGATCGCGCACAACGGCTCCAGATCCTCGACCGGCTTCGTCTGCGGCGGGACGAACTCCAGCGCGGCGCGCCGGGTCCCCAGGCCGATGCGCACCCGGCCGAAGTCCTCGTGGCTGGGCCGGCGCTCCCAAAGCCGCGCCCCGGCGGCGATCGACCACAGCGCCTCCGGCGGCGGGTTGTCCCAGCGCACCGCCGCGCGCTGCTCGTCGGCCGCGCTCATCGCCTTCTCCCGCTGCTGCGAGAGGTAGCGCAGATAGTCGCGGCGCTCGGCGCGGGTCTTGCGCTTGCGGTCCATGCTCGAGCGCCCGACCTGGCCCAGGCTCATGGTGACCATGGACATGCCCATCATCCCGGACATCATGTACATGCTCGGCGAGCCGTTCGCGGCCGAGAACATCAGGGCCATGGTCCCCATGCCGAGGGCCATCGGCATCATGCCCATCACCGACCCGAAGTCGGCGGTGGCGGGCTCGCCGAGTACCGGCGGCTCGGCCAGTTCCACCTGTCCGTCCGGAGACTGCGGCGCGGGCGCGCGCGAGGGGCGCTTCACGATTTCGGTGCCCATGGCTGATCCGTTCTCCTTTCGTACGGTGGCGCGGTCTCGACCGTAGGCAGGGCCGCGCCCGGCTGTCCGGGGGCGGCCGCGAGCGTTGCCCGATCGGACACGCAGGGGTGCGCCGTGTGCGCGGCGCGGGTCAGGATCCGGTGAGCGGCGGCCATCGCGAACGCGGCCCGGCCGCGCTCAACGCCTCGGCGATGCGCTCCGGGCCGACACCCAGCACCCAGCCGGCGGCGGCAGCGGCCAATGCGTTGTGGATCTGGTGCGCGCCGATCAGGGACAGCTGGACGTCCGCGCCGCCGTCGGGGGTCAGCAGCGTGAAGGCCGGCCTCCCCTGCTCCATCCGTTCGTCGACCGCGCGGATCACCGCCTTGGGATCGCGGCCGAACAGCACGATGTCCGCGGCGGTGCGCACCGCCATGGCCGCCACCCGCGGATCGTCGGCGTTCAGGATCGCCACACCGCCGGCCGAGGCCGCCGGCAGCGCCTCGACCAGTTCGGCCTTCGCCTCGGCGACCAGGCTCAGCGGATCGCGCGCCACGGCTGCTTGCGAGCCGACAGGCGCACCGGCGCCGGCAACGAAAGTCTCCACATGAGCGTTCCCGACCGCGAGCACGATCCCGATCCGGGGCCGCGCGATCGTTGTCAGGTATCTGAGATCCCCAGCGCGCGCCGCTCCCATCTCCAGGACCAGGTAGCGCGTCGTCTCGTCGGCACGCAGCACCGTCAGCGGCACGCCGAGTTCGTTGTTGAGCGAGCCGTCGGTGGCCGTGGTCGGCGCCCCGGGCTCCAGGATCGCGGCCAGCAGGTCCTTGGTCGTGGTCTTGCCGAACGATCCGGTGATGCCGACGACCAGGGGGCCGTCGTCGGTGAGGTTCCGGTGGGCGAGCCGGGCGAGCGCGGCGGCCACGTCGGGGACTAGGACGGCCGGCACCGGCACCGGCCGGGAGGCCAGCACCGCGACGGCGCCGGCGGCCACGGCCGGGGCGGCGAAGTCGTGGCCGTCGACCTCGGCGCCGTCGAAGGCGGCGAACAGGGCGCCGGGGACCACCGCGCGCGAGTCGAGGACCACCGGCCCCCGCACGATCCGCAGCGGATCGGCGCCGTGCAGCCGCCCCGCCACGATGTCGGCGATCTCGGCCAGCGTGAAAGGCCTCACCGCGCCACTCCGGTCGGAAGCGGACGGTTGCCGCCGGTGGGCGTGGCGCGGCGCATGGGGGACCCCCTGTGACGATCGACGGAGCCGGTGTGGCTCGTGCTCGCGATGCTCTACGCGGCGGCCGGGCCGCCGGTTCAGTACCCATCCGACCTGCGCGTCACTAAAGTGACATCGTGAGCGAAGCCCCGAAGATCGTCGGCCGCAGCGAGACAGTCGCCGAGCTCCGCGCGCTCCTCGACGCCGTGGTCACCGGCCGCGGAGGCGGGGCGCTGCTGGAGGGCGAGGCGGGCATCGGGAAGTCGACGGTGCTCTCCGTGGTCGCCGGGGCCGCGGCCGAGGCGGGCTGTCAGGTGCTGACCGCGACCGCGGACGAGCTCGACCGGGAGTTCCCGCTGCACGTGATCGACGTCGCGCTCCGCTCCAAAGGCCTGGCGCGGCCCCGGCCGACGGCCGGCGACGGATCGGGCCTGTGGTCGCCGTCCTCCGGCGACCCGGTGCTGGCCGGTGTCGAGGCGGCTCTGGAACAGCTCGACGGGCTGAGCCGCTTCGGGCCGACGGTGCTGCTCGTCGACGACCTGCAGTGGGCCGACGACGCCTCGCTGCTGGTCCTGGACCGGCTCAGCCAGGCCTCGGTGCAGCAGCCGGTGCTGGTGATCGGGGCGTACCGGACGACCGCCGGGCGGGAGCGCCTGGCTGGCCTGCGGCGCAGCATGATCCGCCGCTCTGCCAGGATCCTGGCGCTGGGCCCGCTGGCCGCCGGCGACGCGGTCACACTGGCCGCGATCCACGCCGGCGGGCGGCCGGGCCGGGGCCTGCGGCAGTGGGTGGAGTCGACGGCGGGCAACCCCCTGTTCATCCGCGAGGTCGTCGACGCCTTGGACCGGCACGGATATCTGCGCTCGGCCGACGGCGTGGTGGAGGTCGTGCCGGATTCGCCGTCCGCGCCGGTCGTGCTGTCGCTGCTCGACGTGATCGCCGAGCGGCTGGTCACGCTCACCGAGCAGACCCAGGACGCGCTGCGGCTGGCGGCCGTCATCGGCCCGGAGTTCGGCTCGGCCGAGCTCGGCGAGATCTCCGGGATGACGCCGACGAGCCTGCTGGCGGCGCTGCGCGAGGCGATCGGATCAGGGGTCGTGGAGGAGGTCGGCGAGCGGCTGCGGTTCCGGCACGGGCTGATCCGAGAGTCGCTGTACGAGAGCGTTCCGGCCTCGCTGCGCTCCAGCGCGCACCTGGACGCCGCGCGCGCCGTGGCCCGGACCGGCGCGCAGGCCTCGGCCGTGGCCGTGCATCTGCTGCACATGGAGGGCGACCTGCCGCCGTGGGCTTCGGAATGGTTGGTGAACGACGGCGCGAGCCTGGTATACGACGTGCCGGGGGTGGCCATCCGGCTGATCCGGGCGGCGCAGATCGGCGCCGAGCCGGATCCGGCGCGCTGGGAGAATCTGAACGTCGGCCTGGCCCGCGCCCGGTTCCAGCTGGGGTCGCTGGCCGACGCCGCGGCGGCGGCCGAGCGGGTGCTGGAACGCACCACCGATCCGGACCACGCCGCCGAGATGGCGTGGATCAAGGCGTACGCGGCGCTGCGCGCGACGGACTACGACGTGGCCGTCGAGACCATCAAGACCGGCCGCTCGAAGTGGCGCCTCGGCGAGGTCTGGGTCATCCGGCTGCGGACGCTGCACGCGCTGGTGCTCGCCAACTCCGGGGACATCGACGGCGGCGCGGAGCTGGCCACGCAGACGCTCAAGGCGGCGCGCGCCGTCGCGGACCCCTTCGCCGTCGGGCACGCGCTGTTCGTGCTGTCGTGGACGGAGTCGGTGCGCGGCAACGCCGGGCAGATGATCGACTACATCGACGCCGCGCTGGAGGCGTTGTCCGCGGAGCGGTCGGCCACCGATTTGAAGATCCTGCTGTTGGCCAACCGCGGGATGGGCTTGTTCGCCGTGGGGCGCGGCAGCGAGGCGATGGAGAGCTACGAGATCGCCCGGGGGCTGGCCGAACGGTCCGGGTCGGCGCGGCTGAGCATGATCTCGATGAGCGTGGGCTGCGCCCACTTCGAGAGCGGCGACTGGGACGAGGCCCTGCGCGATCTGGCCACCGCGCTGGAGACCAAGGAGGCCCCCTGGTTCCAGTTCGCGACGTGCCACGGGGTGAGCGCGACGATCCACGCGCACCGCGGCGATGCCAAGGCCGCGCAGGGGCAGCTGTCAGCACTCGACGAGATCGGCGAACCGGCGGCACCCGTGCCCAGCTACCGCGCCTGGGTGTGGCTCGCCCGGGCGGCGCTCGCCGAGCAGCGGGGCGATCTCGCGGAGGCGGTGGCCCACCTCGAGCTCGCCCTGGATTGCGGGCCCGTCTACTGGTACATGTCCATGCCCGGGATCCTCCGGCTGGGCCCGCAGGAGCGCCCCGACCTGGTCGCCAAGGTCCTGGACCTGGTGGCCGTCCCCCTGGACGCCGACACCGAACCGCTGATCCGGGCCGGTGCCGAGCAGGCCCGCGCAACAGCCGCAGGGGACGCCGAGGCGGTCCTGGCCGCCGCCGAGCGGTTCGGCGGGCTGCCGTGGTCCCGGGCGGTCAGCCTGGAGACGGCCGCGGAGCTGTTCGCCGCCGACGACGTCGAGCGGGCCCGCGGGCTGCTCGTCGAGGCGATGGGGCTGTACGAGGCGCTCGGGGCGCGCGTGGACATGGACCGCGCCGAGGCCCGGCTGCGGGCGTGCGGGATCCGGCTCGGGGTGCGCGGGGCGCGCAGGCGTCCCAAGACCGGGCTGGCCGCCCTCACCACGGCCGAGGAACGGGTCGCCAAGCTGGTCGCCGAGGGGCTGACGAACCCGGACATCGCCGACCGGCTGTTCCTGTCGCGGCGCACCGTGCAGAGCCATGTGTCGCGGGTGCTCGCCAAGCTCGACGTGCCGAGCCGGAGCGGCATCGCGCTGATCATCGCCGAGCAGGCGCACGGGGCCGGGACGGCGGGGGGCCTCGGCGAAGCTGCGGGCTGAGGCCGGGCCGCGCCTGGCTCCGGCGGTCGCGGCGACGCTCGCGTCACCGGTGATCTCGTCGCGCAGGCGCTGGATGGCGTAGTAGCTGCGCGATTTCACGGTGCCCGCCGACACCCCCAGAGCGGCGCTGGCCTCGGCGTAGCTCAGGCCGTGGTAGTAGATCATGATCAGGGCGCTGCGATGCTTGTCGGTCAGCTTCGCCATCGCCTGCCGCATCGCCTGCGCCTCGACCAGCTCCTCGATCGCGTCGGGCGTGGCGGCGAGGATCTGCTCCAGCTCCACGCCGCCGACCTCGGCCGGCCGCGCGCCCCGGGCCCGGGCCGCGTCGATCGCGACCCGGCGCAGCACGGTGAACAGCCACGGCCGGAAGGACCCGTACTCGACGCTGCGCGCGACCTGCCCGGGGTAGCGCCAGGCCCGCAGCCAGGTCTCCTGGACCAGGTCCTCAGCCAGCGGGACGTCGCCGCGGGTGATGCGCACGGCGTACTTGTGCAGCGCGGTGGCGTGTTCGGCGATCAGGGCGGTCAGGGTGGCCTCGACGGTCGTGTCCTCGATGGCGATGTCCTCGACGGCGGTGGTCGTCATCACGGGGTCCCTTCCGAGGTCAGCGTGCTCTGTGCCTCCATGCTTCGCCGACGGGGCGCGGGGAACATCCGCCAGATCGCCGAAAAACATCCGCCACCGGTGGGTCGGGTGCGCGCGATCCGGCGGCGGATGGCCGGATGATTTATTGTCAGTAAACTTTCCTAATAATTAGCGTCCCCGGGCGATCGGCGATCTACAGTGAGATCCGCAAGACGCCCCGAAGCAACGGAGTGACGATGCGCGTTCCCTCTGCCGTGCCGATGGTCCTGGTGGCCGCCTTGATCGCGGCCACGCTCACCGCCTGCGGCGGATCATCCGGCGACTCCGCGGACCCGGCTCCGGCGCCGGCTACCGCGTCGTCCACCGCGTCGAGCTCAGCCCCGGCCACTTCCGCCTCGGCTTCTGCTTCAGCGACACCGTCGGCGGCCAGCGCACTCACCACCGACCAGCGCCGCCGTGCCGACCAACTGATCAGCGTCTTCGAGAACAGCACCCCGGACATCCAGTACGCCTACGCCGAGAACATCGGCGACGGCCGGGGCGTCACCGCGGGCCGCGCCGGCTTCACCACCAACGACGGCGACGCCCTCAAGGTGATCCAGGCCTACGCGGCACGCGTCCCGCAGAACAAGCTCGCCCACTACATCCCCGAGCTCCAGCGCCTCGCGGACGCGGGCAGCAGCGACACCTCCGGGCTGCCGGAAGCGTCGTACGTCGCCGACTGGAAGGCGGCCGGCACCGATCCGGCGTTCCAACAGGTCCAGGACGACCAGGTCAACCAGCGCTACTTCGCCCCGGCCGCGTCCGCCGCCGACCAGCTCGGCCTGACCACCGCGCTGGCGCGCGCCGAGCTCTACGACGCGTCGATCCAGCACGGCAACGGCACCGAGTACGACGCCCTGCCGTCGCTGATCGCACGGACGACCGCGAAGGTCGGTGCGCCGGGTAAGGCGGGCCGGGCCACGGAGCAGGCCTGGCTGAACGCGTTCTTCGACGTCCGGATCGACGACCTCCGGCACCCGGCGAACGCCGCCACGCAGAACGAATGGTCTCAGTCCGTGGACCGGGTCGAGTGCCTGCGGCGGATCGCCGCGAGCGGGAACTACCAGCTGAGCGGCCCGCTGAAGGTCACCGCGTTCGGTACCGACTACACGCTCAAGTAAATCTTCACGGTGCTCTCAGGCCCCTGCGTAACACTCACAGGGCGGGGGGATCGCGCGGCTGACTCCTGCGCGATCCCCCCGCCTGCTTCTCAGTACCCCGTTTTCACCACACGATGCTCATCAGTTGATGGTGTACGACTCAGCTGATGGTGTACGACGATCCGAAAGCCGTGATGTTCAACGGGCCGTCGAGATTGGTGTTGCCGGTCGCGGCGATCCGCCGCAGGCATTCCACCCGGTCCACCGACTGCGACCACTCGGCCTGCGTGGCGCTGTTCGCCGGGTTCTGCAGGTCGTCGATCCGGACGTTGAAGAACGCGTCCAGCCAAGCGGATTCACCAGCTGCGGCCGGGGTGCCGACCGCGGCGTTGGTGCGGGATATCAGCGCGGGCAGCGCGTCGTACTCGGTGCCGTTGCCGTGCTGGATGGAGGCGTCGTACAGCTCGGCGCGGGCCAGGGCCGTGGTGAGGCCCAGCTGGTCCGCGTCGGCCATCGCCGGGTTGAAGTAGCGCTGGTTGACCTGGTCGTCCTGGACCTGGTTGAAGACCGGGTCCGTGGCGGCCTGCTTCCAGGCGGCGATGTAGTCGGCCTCCGGCAGGCCGGAGGTGTCGCCGGAGCCGGCGGCGGCCAGCCGTTGCAGCTCGGGGATGAACGGTTCGAGGACGTTGCCCGGCGAGACCGCGTCGTACGCCTGGATCACCTTGAGCGCGTCACCGTCGTTGGTGGTGAAGCCGGCGCGCCCGGCGGTGACGCCGCGCCCGTCGTTGATGTTCTCGGCGTAGGCGTACTGCAGGGTGGTGGTGCTGTTCTCGAACACGCTGATCAGCTGATCCGCCCGACGGCGCTGGTCAGCGGTCAGTCCCCCGCCGGCCGCGAACGCGGCCGGCACGAAGGACTGGTGCTGCGCGACGGCGGGACCGGCACTCGGCGCGGTCGCACCGACCACGCAGAGACCGCCGGCGACGGTCGCGGCGACCAGCGCCGGGACCAGCAGGTGCCTGCCCACGCGGGCAGGACGAAGGGAAACTCGCATCTGACGCTCCAGTTACTCCGGCCGCGGCCATGCCGCGGCCGGCGTGAAGGGAACCGGCCGCTGTCGACGGCCAGCTGGTGCGGCGGT
The DNA here is from genome assembly GCF_015356825.1 of Catenulispora rubra. Lineage (GTDB taxonomy): Bacteria > Actinomycetota > Actinomycetes > Streptomycetales > Catenulisporaceae > Catenulispora > Catenulispora rubra. Next base: position 27,838 of record NZ_JAACYW010000141.1, read on the forward strand.
GCAGGTACACGTACAGGTGCGAGCTCGCGAGGAGCACTGTATGGGTGGGTGCGGCCGTCAGTCCAGACCTATTAGGAAAGTTTCCTAATGATATTAATTCACGACGGAAGAAATGGCCCCGGCCAGCGCGCAGACCGCGGCGGCCACCTGACTGTCGGCCACAGTGCCGTACCCGAGCACCAACCGATCCTCCCGAACACCCAGCTCAGAGCAGTGCTCTGCCATGCTGCCGACCCGCAACCCGCGCGCCGCGGCAGCCTCGACGACGACCGCCGCGGGCACCCCGGGAACGCGAAGGATCACATGCAGCCCGGCCGAAGCTGACGACACCGGACACTCGGGCAGCAGGCGCGCGAGCTCGGCGACGAACGCGTCGCGACGACGGCGATAGGCCCGGCGCGCGGTGCGGAGGTGGCGGTCGAAGGCGCCGGAGCGGATGAGGTGGGCGAAGGCCAGTTGGTCGAGGGTCGGGGGTGGGGCGGCTGGAGCGGCCGGCAAGCAGCCTGCGACACAAGGTGTCTGCTCGGCTGAGTGGTCGGCGGCGCGGCTGGCTGCCGGGTCAGCGGCGTGGTCGGCTGCGGGCCAGGCCCCGCAGCGAGCTGCCT
>NZ_JAACYW010000142.1 GCF_015356825.1 Catenulispora rubra
CCCGTACACGCCCCCCGGCGCCGCCCCCCAGCGCGCCGGGCTCAGCGGCGGCAAGATGCTCGTCGCCGTGGCCCTGGTCGCCGGCCTGATCGGCGGCGGCATCGGCACCGCGGTCACCTACGCGGCCAAGGACAACAACAGCTCCTCCAGCGCCGCGGCCAGCACGCGCTCCCCGCTGAACACCAACAACACCGCGCTGAGCACGCCCGGCAGCGTCACCCAGGTCGCCGCGGCGGTCATGCCGAGCGTGGTCGACATCCAGGTCAGCACCGCCAACGGCAGCGGTGACGAGGGCACCGGCATCATCTACAGCTCCGACGGCCTGATCGTCACCAACAACCACGTGATCGCGGCGGCCAACACCTCCAGCCAGAGCAACAGCAACTCCAACGGCAACAACGGCGGGACCGGCGGCGGTACCGGCGGCAGCAGCGGCGGCAACGGCAACCCGTTCGGGAACGGCGGGAGCGGCGGCACCACCGGCGGCAGCTCCACCAGCGGCCCGGCGACCATCACCGTCACGTTCAACGACGGCCGCACCGCCAGCGCGCACATCGTCGGCACCGAGACGCTGGCCGACCTCGCGGTGATCAAGGTCGACGGCGTCTCCGGCCTGACCAAGGCCTCCTTCGCCGACTCCAAGAACCTGGCCGTGGGCCAGCAGGTGGTGGCGATCGGCTCGCCCCTGGGCCTGACCAGCACCGTCACCTCCGGCATCGTCAGCGCCCTGAACCGCCCGGTGGAGACCCAGGCCGAGGACGGCAGCACCGTGGTCCTGGACGCCGTCCAGACCGACGCCGCGATCAACCCCGGCAACTCCGGCGGCCCGCTGGTCGACATGCAGGGCAACGTGATCGGCATCAACTCCGCCATCGCCTCCAACAGCCAGAACTCCGGCGGCCTCGGCGGCAGCGGCGGACAGGCCGGCTCCATCGGTCTGGGCTTCGCGATCCCGATCTCCGAGGCGCTGCCCATCGTGGACGCCCTGGCTCAGGGCAAGCCCGCGCAGATCGCCTCGCTGGGTGTGGCCCAGAACGGCCAGAGCGACACCACCACCCGCACCGCGGGCGGCTACAAGGTCCAGCAGGTCACCTCCGGCGCCCCGGCCGACAAGGCAGGTCTGAAGACCGGCGACGTGATAACCAAGATCGGCGACCGGCTGGTGTACTCCTACCAGGACGTGGCGGCCGCGGTCCGCTCGCACCGGCCGGGCGACACCGTCGCCATCACCTACACCCGCAACGGCTCCTCGACGACGGTCAACGTGACCCTCGGAGTGCTGGCCACGCAAGCCAAGTAAGGCCGGTAATAAGCAGGCGTACCCTTGAGGGGTGTCTGAAGAACGTATCTCGGTCCTCCGCGCCGGTTTCGGCGCGGAGGCCGTTCCGTATCTGGCCGCGTGGGACCTCCAGCGCGAGATCCACGCCCGACGGGTCGCCGACGAGGTCGCCGACACCCTGATCCTGCTGGAACACCCCGCGGTGTTCACCGCAGGCCGCCGCACCACTCCCGCGGAGCGGCCCACCGACGGCACCCCGGTCATCGACGTCGACCGCGGCGGCCGCATCACCTTCCACGGCCCCGGCCAGCTCGTCGGCTACCCGATCCTGCGGTTGCCGGAGGCGATGGACGTGGTCGGCCACGTCCGCCGGCTCGAAGAAGCGATGATCCGGGCCTGCGCTGAGCTGGGTCTGGAGACCACGCGGATCCACGGCCGCAGCGGCGTGTGGATTCTGGGCGAGCAGATCGAGCGCGAGGACCTGGGCGGCCTGAAACTCCAGCTGAAGACCGTCGGCGCGCCGGTGGACGAGGACGAGGAGTTCGACCCGCGGCTGGCCGGTCCGGAGTACGCGCCGTCCAACGCCGGGCAGCGCCGGGCCGACCGCAAGCTGGCGCAGATCGGCGTGCGCGTCGCCAAGGGCGTGACCATGCACGGCTTCTCGATGAACTGCGACGTGGACCTGGCCTGGTTCGACAAGATCATCCCCTGCGGGATCCGGAACGCCGGGGTCACCTCGCTGTCCGCCGAGCTGGGCCGCGACGTCACCGTCGAGGAGGTCGCGCCGCTGGTCGCGCGGCATCTGGACGACGTGGTTTCCGAGGCGTTCGGGCTCGTCGGCGCCGTCAAGGAATAGCCTGCGGGCCACGTAGGCTGGTAATCACAGGAAAAAGCATTACCACTTTCTTGCAAGGAGACTCGAAGTGACGGCCGTCACCCCAGAACCCGAAGGCCGCAAGCTGCTCCGGCTTGAGGTCCGCAACAGCGCCGTCCCCATCGAGAAGAAACCCAGCTGGATCAAGACCCGCGCCAAGATGGGCCCGGAGTACACCGGCCTGAAGAGCCTGGTGCGCAGCGAGGGCCTGCACACGGTGTGCGAGGAAGCCGGCTGTCCGAACATCTATGAGTGCTGGGAGGACCGGGAGGCCACCTTCCTCATCGGTGGCGACCAGTGCACCCGGCGCTGCGACTTCTGCCAGATCGACACCGGCAAGCCCAAGGCGTACGACACCGACGAGCCGCGCCGCGTGGCCGAGTCGGTGGCGACCATGGGCCTGAAGTACGCCACCGTCACCGGCGTGGCCCGCGACGACCTCGAGGACGAGGGCGCCTGGCTGTACGCCGAGACCGTCCGGCAGATCCACGCGATGCTGCCCGGCTGCGGCGTCGAGCTGCTGATCCCGGACTTCCACGCCAAGCCCGAGCACCTGGCCGAGGTCTTCGGCAGCCGTCCGGAGGTGCTGGCGCACAACATCGAGACCGTGCCGCGGATCTTCAAGGAGATCCGCCCCGGCTTCCGCTACGAGCGCTCGCTGGACGTCATCCGGCAGGCCCGCGACTTCGGCCTGGTCACCAAGTCCAACCTGATCCTGGGCATGGGCGAGGAGCGCGAGGAGATCTCGCAGGCCCTGGCCGACCTGCGCGAGGCCGGCTGCGACCTGGTGACCATCACCCAGTACCTGCGGCCCTCGCCGCGGCACCACCCGGTGATGCGCTGGGTGAAGCCCGAGGAGTTCGTGGAGCTGGCCGAGGAGGCGCGCGAGATGGGCTTCGGCGTCATGTCCGGTCCGCTGGTGCGCTCGTCGTACCGTGCCGGGCGGCTGTACAAGGAGGCTGTCGAGGCGCGCGAGGCCGCGGCGGCCGGCGTTCCGGCGTGACGTTCGGCGTCAGGTTCGGCGTGACGTATGGCGTGACGTTCGCCGCATCGGCCGGGGCAGCCGCGCTGATTTGGCCGGATGGATATCAAGAGGTTTCTTAGGGAGCTGTGACGAACGGCCCCGGTCCGAGTCGGACCGGGGCCGTTTCGCGTGCCGGACGCGGGGAATGCCCGGCATTGCGAATCGCGTTACCACGATTTGACCGGCAACACCAGACCCTGTAACAAAGAAACCTGATAGTGGTGGTGGCCCGCCACCGGCTCCGTTCCCCGACGTCCCCCTTTCTCTTTGGTCGAGGTTCCGCAATGAGCACCGCAACGTCCTCCGCAACCGCTCCCACGACTCACACCGCCCACCCCGCGACGTCCTCCGTCCGCACGATGATCCTCACCTTCGAGCGCCGGGTCCTGCGGGCCGGCGGCCAGCGGGGTGCGCTGGCGAACGCCCGCGCGGCCGTGCTGGAGGGGCAGGAACGGGCCGCGCTGCGCGCCGAGGCTCACGAGTCGCTCACCAGGATGGGCGTTCAGTCGCACTAAGGTCCGCACTGGTTTACCACCGGGCGCCGGTACCACGTATTCTGCGTGGCATGGCACGCGACACCACGACGAAGACCCCCGCCGGCGGGGATGCGCCCAAGAAAAAGGGCCGGCTGAAGCAGATCCGCGAGGTCTACGGGATGACCCGCAAGGAGGATCCCAAGCTTCCCCTGGTGCTGGCCGCCTGGGCCGCGGCGGCCCTGGTGGTGTTCGTGGTCCTGGGCTTCCTGCTCGGGTCCCCGCTGTTCTACGGCATCTTCGGCATCCCGGTCGCGGTGCTGGCCGCGATGATCGTCTTCGGGCGGCGGGCGCAGCGTGCGGCGTACTCCTCCATCCGGGACCAGGCCGGTGCCGCCGCCTCGGTGCTGGACACGCTGCGCCGCGGCTGGGACGTCACCCCCGGCGTGCGCTTCAACCGGCAGCAGGACATGATCCACCGGGTGCTGGGCCGTCCGGGCATCATCCTGGTCGGCGAGGGCAACCCGAACCGGCTCAAGGCGCTGTTCACCGAGGAGCGCCGGCACCTGACCCGGCTGTTCGGCCCGGACGTGCCGCTGGTCGCCGAGGACATCGTGGCCGGGGACGAAGAGGGCATGGTGCCGCTGGGCAAGCTGAACAAGACGGTGATGCGGCTCAAGCCCGCCACCGGCAAGACCTACCTGCGTCCGGCGCAGGTGCAGGAGTACCAGAACCGGCTCAAGGCCGTCGGGCCGAACATGCCGATCCCCAAGGGACCGATGCCGCGCAACGGCAAGATGCCGCGGGGCCAGGTGCGCTAATCGTCGCAAGCCTACGTCTGCCGGACGTAACCCCGGCGAAACGCCACGGAACGTACGACGGCCCGCGACCGGTGATCGGTCGCGGGCCGTCGGCGTTCGGGGACCTCGCTGGTCAGCGGCGGGGCCGCCACGACCTGGTCGATGCCGCGGCCTGGATCTGGTTGCGCGGTCGCTCTGCCGGGTGAACAGAGCGCTCAGCGGGTGCTGACGATCATCGTGTGCGCGATCCGGTCGTGCAGGCCGCGGCCGTCCGCGTCCCAGACCACCGCCGGGATGACCAGGAACAACAGCACGGTGCGCATGCCGATCGAGTACAGCGGGGCCCGGCCGCCCTGGTCGGAGCCGACCCGCAGGCCCAGGACCGCCATACCGAGCGTGGAGCCGCTGATCCCCAGGCCCACCAGGTAGATCACGGCCAGCAGGCTCAGCGCCGCGAACTGGCCGTTGCGCAGCAGCCGGTCGCCGACCAGCAGGTACGCCATGCCGTAGGCGACGGCCCAGTCGATCATCAGCGCGGCCAGCCGGCGGCCGACCGAGGCCATCGAGCCCGGACCGGTGCGCGGGAGGCCAAAGCGCTGGCCGGAATAGTCGGACGAGGTCATGGCGTCCACGGTACTCCGCGCCGATTCGCGGCCGATTCGCGGTCCGCCACCGACGTTGGACAAGCCGTTCCAGAGGCGCCGCAGGGCCCACAGGGTAGGTTGGAGAAGACCCGGGCTCTGTGTAACACGCCGGAAACAAAAGGGACACGGCCGGGAAACCCCCCGGTCCTACGGTCGCATGAGTGCCTGATGGGTCCCGGCCCGGTGGCGAGAGGCTTCCGGCCGGTGAGAATACTCAAAGGAGTAGTGGATGTTCTCGAACGCCGACGAGGTACTCAAGTACCTCAGGGACAACGACGTGAAGAGCGTCGACGTGCGGTTCTGTGACCTGCCCGGGGTGATGCAGCACTTCACGGTGCCGGTCGAGTCGTTCGACGCCGACGTCTTCTCGCACGGCCTGGCCTTCGACGGCTCCTCGATCCGCGGCTTCCAGGCCATTCACGAGTCGGACATGCAGCTGCTGCCCGACCCCAGTAGCGCGCGCCTGGACCCGTTCCGCGCCGAGAAGACGCTGAACCTGAACTTCTTCATCCACGACCCGCTGACCGGTGAGGCGTACTCCCGCGACCCGCGCAACGTGGCCAAGAAGGCCGAGGCGTTCCTGAAGGGCACCGGCATCGCCGACACGGCGTACTTCGGCCCCGAGGCCGAGTTCTACGTCTTCGACGACGTGCGCTTCTCCTCCGGCCCGGACGAGAGCTACTACCACATCGACGCCGAGGCCGCGTTCTGGAACACCGGGCGCGCCGAGGAGGGCGGCAACCGCGGCTACAAGCCGCGCGTCAAGGGCGGCTACTTCCCGGTCGCCCCGAACGACCACTACACGGACCTGCGCGCCACCATGAGCCGCACCCTGATCGAGTCCGGCCTGATCGTCGAGCGCCAGCACCACGAGGTCGGCTCGGCCGGCCAGGCGGAGATCAACTACCGGTTCAACACCCTGCTGGCCGCCGCCGACGACCTGATGCTGTTCAAGTACATCATCAAGAACGTCGCCTGGCAGGCCGGCAAGACCGCCACCTTCATGCCGAAGCCGGTCTTCGGCGACAACGGCTCGGGCATGCACTGCCACCAGAGCCTGTGGAAGGACGGCGTCCCGCTGTTCTACGACGAGGTCGGCTACGCGGGCCTGTCGGACACCGCCCGCCACTACATCGGCGGCCTCCTGAAGCACGCCCCGTCCCTGCTGGCCTTCACCAACCCGACGGTGAACAGCTACCGCCGCCTGGTCCCCGGCTACGAGGCCCCGGTCAACCTGGTCTACTCCCAGCGCAACCGCTCGGCCTGCATCCGCATCCCGATCACCGGCTCGAACCCGAAGGCCAAGCGCATCGAGTTCCGCTGCCCGGACCCCTCGTCGAACCCCTACCTGGCCTTCTCCGCCATGATGATGGCCGGCCTGGACGGCGTGAAGAACAAGATCGAGCCGATGGCCCCGGTCGACAAGGACCTGTATGAGCTCCCCCCGGACGAGCACGCCTCGATCCCCCAGGTCCCCAGCAGCCTGCCGGCGGTGCTGGACTCCCTGGAGGCCGACCACGGCTACCTGCTCGAGGGCGGCGTGTTCACCCAGGACCTGATCGACACGTGGATCTCGTACAAGCGCGAGCGCGAGGTGGACCCGGTTCGGCTGCGTCCGACGCCGCACGAGTTCGAGCTTTACTTCGACATCTAAATACGCTCAGGGCAGCTGCCTGCGCCGCAAGCGCGAAAATGGCAGATGACCTGCGGTAAGACTGTTGAACGCCCTGTGTTGATCATGGGTGTTTTCGAGCCCCATTTGGGCCCGGACTGGGCCCGATGATCTTGGCTCGACAGTCTCTGAAGATCGATCGCGGTGGGTCCGCGAGCCCTTGGGGCTCGCGGACCCACTGTCGTTTGGGGCACATGCCCTTCTGCTGACCGCCTCCACGGCAGTCGGCCAAATGCGCCGACCGAGTGATGTGACGCATCGCGAAGACAGTTCCGCGAGCCACAACCGGACTTTAGAAGTGACCCCGCAGTTGACGCGGACCTCCACACTTCAAAGGACGGGAACCCACTGTGACCTGCCACCACACCCCGGCAGGCCCACGCCGCTCGGCGTCTGCACCGCAAGAGCGCCAACGTCATGCCGACGACGTGGCCAGTCCCGCGACACGGGACTCGGGGCATCCGTTAACACATTGACGGAGATCGCACCACTCGGCGAGACGCCCTCAGCGAAATCCTGCCGCAAAAGCTGATTCGCGAATGAGAGGCCTGCTCCAGGGGCCGAACTCGATCTAGGGTCATGTCAGCCGATCCACTTCAGACTCTGACCCCAAAAGACCAGGGCACAGAGAGGAAACCAGGTTGGCCCGCCCTCGCACCATCACTCCACCGCGCAAAGAGGCTCCCAAAGAGATCCCGGAGCGGCTGTGGAGCCACAAGGAAACCGCAGCATTCCTCCAGCTCTCCGAGCAGACCCTCCACTACATGAACCACGTCGGCAACGGCCCGCGGTCGTACCGAGTCGGCCGCTACCGCCGATACAACCCACTCGACGTCATGGTCTGGCTCGAATCAAGAGCCTCATAGGCTCCCATCTCCTACGGAAAGGTGTTTCGCGTGCCCGAGCCCTACGACCGCTGGCACAAGACACACCCCAAGCCGGGAGACAAGACCTGCTCCGAGCATGACAAGGTTCCCAGCGCCAAGCACGGCCGGGGCATGCGGTGGGCTGCACGCTGGCAGGATCCCGAGGGCGAACAGCAGGAGACTCTCTTCGAGAAGCGGCCGGACGCCGTCCAGCACCTCAACAAGGTCGCAGCCGCGATCGACAGGGGTACCTACATCGCCCCTCGTAACGGACTGGTGCCGCTTGAGAACGTCGCCCGGCGATGGCTCGACAGCCGGAGCTTCAAGTCCCCACGTACGTACGCCCAGTACGAGTCGCGAATCAACAACCACATCATCGATGTTCTCGGCCGGCTCCGGCTGTGCGATATCAAACCGTCAACGGTCGTCGCGTGGATCAACGGCCGCCGCCGGTACGGCCTCGACGAGACCACGATCGGTCTCATCCTCGCCCACCTCTCAGCCATCCTGGAGTCAGCTCTGGATGACGAGCTGATCCCGAAGAATCCCTGTCGAGCGAAGTCCGTTCGTGACGTCAAGCCCAAACGCTCCAAGCGTCCCGCCCGCAAAGCGCCGCTCAGCGGACAGCAACTGGAGACACTGCGGGAGAACCTGCCCGATCGCTACAAGGCCCTCGTAGACGTCACTCGTGGACTCGGCATGCGACAGGGCGAGGTCTTCGCGTTCAGTCCGGACGACATCGACTGGACCAAGAAGGTCGTCCACGTACGCCGACAGATCGCTTGGGACCGCGGAACGATGGTCTTCGCCCCGCCGAAGTGCAGCGACCTCGACGAAGAACGGGACCGCTTCGTCCCCGCGGCGGACGAGGTCTTGTTCGCCATCATGGCCCACGCCGACGCCTTCCCGCCCGTCGAAGTCACGCTCCCTTGGAAGACTCGCGACGGGGAGCCGCGGGCCAGCGTCGTCTTCTTCACATCACGCGAAGGAAAGCCGCTGAACAAGAACTACATCAACTGGGTTTGGAAAGGCGGCCTGGAACTGGCGGGGATCATCAAAGCGCTCAACGACAGGCCCGTCGGGCGGGGGCGGAAGTGGGAGCCGTGCCGGGACAAGATGATGCACGCCGGCCGCCATGACTACGCGACACAGCGACTCGGCGAAGGCATGGACATCTTCACCCTCTCAGTCAGGCTGGGTCACGCCGACCCTGCCTACACGCTTCGCAAGTACACCCACGAGCCGGAAACGGACTATGAGGTGGAGCGGCAGCGAATCGACGAGACGCTACGGGCGACAAGGGCGCGATCCTCCGAGTTCGACGCGCCCCCACCGTGGGCCCCTGGATGGCACCAGTGACTTGGAAGAGTCATCACCCAACTCGGAGATAGAGTCCGCGCTACGCCTTGGCAGATCTTGAGTACCTGCGCAGCGCATCAGAGCTCCACGTCGAGCGTGCCCGACACCGCCTGGCACGTCGGGCACGTTCGCGCTGGCTCAAAGCGTGCCGCGCGCAGGTCGGTACCCCCGGAGGGGTGCCACCCAGATGGACACGGTTCTGACCAGCAGCGGAATACACAGCTCGTGATCAACGGCACCATCATCATGTGATGATCAGAATCAGGGTGCTAAGACACTGACGAACCCGCTGGGCGAGGCGATCCGGTTCGCCTCTGGCCTCGCGACCAGGCTGTACGCCCTACTAAAGGACGCCTAGCTGAAACACATCAGCAGGGTAGCCGCCTCCCCGGCAGGCCGGGGAGGCACGCAGGTCGAAGGCTACGGTTCGGGCTTCAATACGGTCATCGACGCGGTTGGCAGCAGCCAAGGTCGAGAGTCGGCCAACGGGGCCGCAGCAATCCTGAGCAGGCGGCTGACTTGCTCGCCCCGGCGAGGTCCAGCAGACCGCGGCGGTGGTTGTAAGCGGCCGGGCCATGACTTATCGATGCGTGAACGTGACGACGTGGCGATGCTGGTCGCCGAACGATGCCAGGTTTTCGCGACCTATCGCGACTGCAGCGCCCAGGTCATCGGTACCGACCCGAACGCACCGAACGCGATCGCCGCCGGCGAGATAGAGATCAAGGCCATTCCCTACAAACGGATCGCTGGGGACCTCGGCTCGGGGCACCTACTGCCGACCGTGGAGGAACTGGCCGCAACGCATTCCGTGTCAGTGGGAACAGCCCACCAGGCCATCGCGCTCCTCATAGAGGAAGGATTGGTAGCCGCGCGGCGAGGCGCATGAGCAATGGTCAGCTCCTAGCCGCCTGCTGGCGAACAAGCTTAGGGAATTCAAGTGCCACTCAGGTCGTGGGTGTCGCTCCGCCTTCGTTTGTTGCCGACACAAGCAGGTCAACGATTGACTCAGCAGTCGCTTCGATTATTGTCCCAACATCGCCATCAGATGCAGTGGAAACAAGGTCCCAGGATCCACGAATTGTTGGAGCTTCCATGCCATACGGCTGATCACCCTGCTCATCAATGAACTGATAGATCCTCCATCGCAGAAGATCTCCATCTCTCGTACAAATTAGGTTAGCCGTGAGGCCAGTCTTCGTATTCGGGCTAACGTAGATGTCTACTATGAGCAAGAGCTCACCGTCAGGGTGCGGCGCTTCGCTGCTGACATGGGCACGCATTTCCACATCACCAACCTCAAGCGTGAACACATCGCCATCGCATATCGCCTTGGCGTCGTCGACGGCTTGCGTCGCGTATTCGCCCACACTGAACCAGAGCATTTCGAACGAGACGCGGGCCTGCCGCTGCAGATCTGACCGTTCGCGCGCTGTGGCGATATGGGCGCTGAGCTCGAGATCACGTTTTGCTTTGCGCGCTCTGATGCGTTGTAGACCGAGTTGAGCTGGACTAAGGTCATCGGCCGGCATCAGCAGGTCGTTGATCCGGCGCGGGTCCGACGGCCTCCCCCCAGGTTCCTTATGTAGTAGCTCAGTGACGACCCGTTGCACAAGGGGATCAGTTCCGTCGGGAAACTCGGGCACCAATGTCGCGTGCGCTTGGCGCAGATCGTTTCCGGAGATTGCGCGCTGCCCGGTCAGTGCTTCTAGGGCGGTCAACCCAAGGGCATACTCATCGGACAGCTGAGTCTCTGGCTTGCCGTCCAACAGCTCGGGCGCCCGGTACTCAGGTGTACCGCTCCCCATCCAACTTACCGATTCCATCGCGGCATCCACGATCTTCGAGATGCCAAAGTCGCCCAGACACCAGCGTCCGCGATATCGCAGGACGTTGCCCGGTTTGATGTCGCGGTGCAGGACGCCAGCCACGGCCAGCTCCTGCATCGCCTGCGCGATATCGAGAAGCACAGCCTTGACCTCATGCGAGTCAAGACGACCGGACTCCATGATCTGATCAGCGAGGCTGCGGTCTGCCAACGGCATCACCAAGAGCAACTCACCGTCCCGGTGCGCATAGTCCAGTACCGGGACAAGGTGTTCTCCATGGGCGTCGCGCAGCTGGCGCGCGATTTCAATCTCGCGTTCAGCAAGTCGCGGTTCGGACCTGCGGCGTCCACTCGTATCTAGCCTTATCCGAACTTGCTTGACTGCAACCCGGTCCCCGGCAGCGTCCGAACCGCGGTACACCTGGGTCAGTAGGCCCCCGTGGCCGATCGGACCTTGTAGATCGTACGAGTATTCACGACCTCGATCGCTGCGGAAGCGCTGCACCGCGTCAAGAGCCAGCTCAGAGTCGAGAGGCTGGGCAAACTCTTCCAGTCGGCGCCGAGTATTGGCCAAGACCGATTGAACGAATCCCAGCTCAAGCTCCACCTCGCGATACGCCTGGTCGATGGTCACCTGGTTGCGGACTAGCTCACGGTGGCGCGGAGTTTGAAGTGACGCGATTTCTGCTGGCGGAGCCTCAGCACTCAGCATCAGCTGCTCCACCTGGGCATGCCAGGTGAGATACATCCGTCGGCCCGAGTCGGCCGCCTCTGGCATCGGGCCAGCGAATCCAGCCGACAGGAGGTTGCTAGCCTCCACGTCAGACACCTTAAGACGCTCCAGAAGGTTCGCGACGCGATCTGGGGTAAGCGATGCCATGGCGTAATTGTGACGGCTCCGACGCACCCCGCGGGGCCAATCGGCACTAACGTTCAAATGCCCTCGGCACTCCTGGACCCGCTAACGGGTCGACTCCAACAAGCAACTGTCCGACGCGGCGCACCTGCCGCGGTCAAGGCTGGTAGGTCGTGGTCGGATCCCACTCGTACTCAATACGGTACTCAGAACGAAACCGGAGACGCCCCAACCCCGGATCCAGGCGACCCGCCAAGCCGCGGGTAGGTCCTGATTCCAAGACCCGCTTCGGTCAGCCGACTGGAGTTAACCAACTCTCCACAGCCTTCTGGTCCGCGAGCACGGCGAGGTGTCGTTCGGCGTCCAGGGCGGCGGTGCTGCCGGAGCCAGCCGCCGTGATGGCTTGGCGGTAGTTCAGGTGCGGGTGGGCAGCCTACGAGCGTCACCGCGAGCCAAGCGGCTGTGGGCGTCGGCACCGCATTCCGGACAGGCTCCGTCACGCCGCGGTGCGTCGAAGCGGACGTCGGCGGAGCGCGGGAGCCAGCGCAGATAGTCGTGGCCGAGCTCGTCGGTGTGCAAGCCGGTGACGGAGAACAGGAAGTCGTTGGCCGCATGCGCGGCGGCCACGGAGTTCAGCGTGATGACGCTCGGAGCCACCACCGTGGCCTCCTGGACGTAGCGTTGGGCGGCACGCTCGGCGGAGGACAGCGCTTCCTCCTGAAGTCTGGCCGTGTTGATCAGGCCGTTGCACCACAAGCACCCCGCATCGGGAGTGACCGGCCGGTAGACGGCGAAGACGTCGAGGATGTCGCCGCTACCCAGGGAAGTGACGACCTTGGCGCCGACCTGGGCCCCGGGGATCAGGTACTGGTGGACCACGGAGTTGAACAGCAGCCGGGCCTGCATGGAGTCCGCAACCAGGAACAGGAAGTCGCAGTCGGTCAGGTGCGCCGCCACCGTGGTCTTCGTGACGTCGTCGAAGATCGCGTCGAACGGCGCCCCCGGATTGGCCGCGCGGGCCACTCACTCAGCGACGCGCACTTTCGGTACCGCGAACCGCGCCCCGAAGCGGCGGACCCGCTCCAGGCGCCGGGACGAGGTGAGCCACGTCCGGGCGTCGCGGCGCGTGGCGCCCACCACCCGGGACAAGTTCGTGACGTCGATACGATCCGGATCGATCACGACCAGGTGTCCCACGCCGAGGTGGGCAAGCTGCTGGATCAGCGGCGATCCGGCGCCGCCCGCGCCGATCACGCCGACTTTCGTCGCGGCCAGCAGCGCTTGTCCTCGGTCGCCGAACAAGCGGGCCTGCCGGTCGTAGGCATCGTCGACGCCGGTCGGCGCCGGTGGGGGCGCCGGATACAAGGTTCTGTTTGCGGCGGTCTTACGTGGCCCGGGTTTGGCGGCCAGAAGTGGCCCTGGGCCAGTGGCGTCAGTGGGTGTTTTGTCCGGCGGCGGTCTGGACTGGCCCACCCGGCCTTGTCAACCAGCAACGCGGACGTCCGGCAACCTAGGCCGGCTCCATGAACAGCGCATCACGCATCGAGCCTCGAAGGCTGCATGACCACCACCGTCTTCAGGCCACACACACACGCTCCACATGCCTGTCGCCGCTGCCCCCGTCGACCGGGCCTGGGCCACACGGATCGACATCGCACCACTCAGCGATCAGCCGGCCGGGCCACTTATAGCCGCCAAACCCGGGCCACTTCAAACCGCTACAGACAGACATCTTCGGGAAGACTGTCGGTCCGACGCGGCGTTCCAACCTTTAGCAGGTGCGCCGACGCGCTTCTGGCTGGCAACCGGTGGACGGACTCAACTCGGGATCCAAGCCGACTCGTATGCTGGCCATGGCATCCTTGTAGATGCAGAGCACGTCCTCGATCTCGCCTGGAGTGAGGATGCGCAGCCCAGCGGGCAACTCATCCACGCGGACGGTCTGCTGCGATCCGTTGAAGTCGAGTTCCTTGGCGCCGGCACGCGTTCCGCGGTGCAGGTAGACCTCGGTGGGGTGGATGTCCAGGTGCCAGCCGATACACACGGCAGTGTCGTAGACAGTCAGCTCGCCGATGCCGGGTATGTCACGTATCGTCGATCCGACGATGTCATAGAGTTCCCCGAAGCTCCTTACGGTGCGCAGCGCGGGGAGCATCTCTCGTAGCCGCTGCCGACTTTCCTCGAGAGTGAGTCTTGGTATACGCCGCTGATGCGACTGCCGCTTGCCGTCCGGCTGCTTGCACAGCGCGGCCGCATCGATGGCGTGGGCGAGTGTGGACAAACTGTGAAAGTACGCCACCTCTGCTTGCACCCGCGGCCTGTGGTTCTCGATGTAGTGCTCTGCGACGCGCCTGTACCCATCGCCCACCATGTTGTCTCCCAGGCATCAAGATTCGGAGCTGTTTATCGGCGCAACCTGAAAACGCTCAGGTGGCTGGCACGTCTGGTGGATACCAATCCGGGTCGTGGTCGTCGGGCAGGTTCAAGATCTGCCCGATCTCGCGCAAGGCAGATGCCTCAGAGTTCTGGACTGCACGCTCGATCTCCTCCAGAACGCGGCGGAATTGGGCCGTGCCAAGCGGCGCCGTATACGTGTCCTTCCATTGGAAGGCAAAATGCTCCAGGCCCCGGTGCCGATGTACCACCTGGAGCCACGCCGAGATGCCGAGGTCGTCGCCGTCGAAGTCCTTGCGGGCATGGACCGAGAATCGCACCCACACCCTCGAGGCCGGGTCTGGGGAGGTGAGAAGCACCCCACGAGAGTGCTGCCAACGTGGCATGACCTCGTGCGGCAGCAAACCAGCCGCGTCGTTTGGCTCCGGTTGACCCGGGTGCTCGTTGAAGGTCTCAAGAAGGAGGTGCCCATACACCGCGCTGTTCAGCAGGTCGATTTCGTGGCGGGCGTCGTCGAAGCGCTGGCGCTCCAGCTGCACCTCCTGCCGCTTATCCCGGTCTTGGCGCGTCAATGAGACAACACGCTCACGAAGAGCGGTTGTATCTGTATCGACGCGGACCTCCGGTGGCGAGGACAGGCAGGCACGCAGCTCCCTTGCGACGGCCGCCATCGATGGCCGCTCCGCGGGGCGCAGACGCGTGCACTGTTCCATTAGCAAGTCCAGCTCCGCGATCCAGGGGCTGCCGATCCACGTGCGCAAGCTGTAATTGGAATCCGTCGATCTGTATTCGCCGGGAAGCGGGTACGTCAGCCCGGCCAGCAGTACCCACAGCGTCTTGGCTAGTGACCACACATCGGCCGGCTCGAAGTCCGCGGTGTCGGCGTGTTCGAGCATCTCCGGGGCGAGGAAGTTCGCCGGGCCGAGCTTGCGCCCCGGGGCAGTGCGGTTGCCCTTGCCGGGGAAGGTGACCAACCCGAAGTCGCCGATGACTGGCCTGCCATCGAGCATGAACAGGTTGTCCGGCTTGATATCGCGATGCCCGATTCCCTGTGCTGCCAGCCGGGCCAGCGTCTCGGCGTAAATCGCAACGGTTTCGAGGACGTCGATCGTTGGATCCGTCTCCAGCGCCACCAACAACGGGGTAGCCAGGGGCATGACGTACCAGCTCACATCTTCGTCGACAGCGATTTGGCCGTCGATGAGGGGCAAAACGCCATCATCAGGGTATTCTCTCAGGAACCTGATCTCGTCCTCAAACCGGTCACGCCGCTCCTTCTCGGCCAGCTGGCGGCTGCCAAGGACCTTCAACACGAAGACTGCATCATCGCCCTGGCGGGACACCCTCCATACGGCACCGTTGCCGCCGCCGCCAAACCGCTTGCTCTCCATGAAGGTCCAGGAGCCGAGTACCGCTCCGGCTTGAGGAACCCAACGCGTCTTACGCACCCGCCCCACCCGCCGCCCCCACATATCCCACGTGCTTTGGCCTTCGACCAGTTTCTCGCAGCCGGCCAACTGTCACTCTCCGACACGCCGCCTAAACTGTCGACTCATGCCAAAACGCTGGCGACCAAGCACAAGCACGAAGGTCATGTCGCACCAGGTGATACTTGGGTGAGACGTTGGTGAGACGTACGAATCCTTCTTTGACCTGTACTTTCTTCTAGAAGCAGATGAATATCTCAACGTCTCACCGCTTTGGCGGAGCACACGACAGCGTCCCCGCTGGCGCAACCCCGAACGCGGCATCGTGGGGCTACCGCAGGTTCTCTGCGCTTCTCTCCTCGAAGCCGTCCTGATCTTGGCCTGTGGATGAGGGGTGGATGAGCAAAGCAGTGCTCGTGTGTTCACGGCGGTCTACCAGCAGTTCTCTGATGAAGGCCGCGCCTCTCCGGATGAGGGTGTCAAGCGCATTCGGTCCTCAATGCACTCACACCAGTCGCGACAGACACCGTCATCCGTCGGGCACTGGGGCACCGGCAACACTCCATCACGGTGCCGTTTTGGGCGACTTGCCCGCTGCTCGAAGCGAGGCCGGCGCTGGCTGTGCGACCGGCGCCCACACGAGCCCTGCCGGCTCGGCGAACCCCTCCGGCCATATGGGCGCATGGTCTCGATGGAACGTCGCCCCGTCGAACCGAACGTTCCCGCCAAACGTCGCCTGGTCGAAGCTGACGTCCCCGTCAAAGGTCGCCTTGTTGAAGTACGCCGCAGCACCGAACGTTGAAGCATCGCCAGCGAATACTGCTTGACTGAACGTGACGGCCTTGCCGAACAGCGAGTCGCCGAACAGCACGTCTCCATCGAACACTGTTTCGTCGAAGTCAGCGTTCCCGTTGAAGGTCACCTCGTCTAGCCGAGCCCATGTGGCGAACTTGGCCCCGCTGAACCAAGCGAGCCCGTTGAAAGTCACCCCTTCGAATCGGGCGCCGCCGACGAAGACCGTCTTGCTGAATCGGGCGACGCTGTCGAATGTCGCCTTACCGAACCGCGCCATCTGGCCGAACGTCACTTCGTCTAGCCAGGTAACGCCGTTGAAGGTCGCCTGATTAGCATCGAAGTGGCCCACGGTGGCGCCTTGCAAGCTGAAGTCGATCAGATAGGCGCCAGCAAGGTCGATGTTGGCATTGGGCCAAAACCCGAGATGCCCAGGTCGTAGCCGCTCACCGATGATGGCCTGTGCGGTCGTGCGGACCTGACGCTCGGCGGGTTCGCTGTCGGGACCACCAGGATCGTACGGCATGCGCAAGTAGGCGCACAGCACCTTCATACAGGTCGACCGGTCACGTTCTGAGTCGTCGGCGATCCTTGCCAGCGCATAGACGCCGCCAAGCCGAATGGCCGCGGAGGTGGTATTTCCCAGTTGGGCGACGGCAGCGGTGTAGCGCTCAGTGAACAGCTTGTCCTGGTCCCGCAGATGATTCGCTTCGTCTGTACGCTGCTTTCGGTAAGCCACGTAGAGACCGGCGACGGCTCCTGAACCGCCGACCACCAGCAGCGCCGTCTTGGCAACATCGAGCCGGTTCGTTGTTGCACCTGGGACTGCGGCAAGCAGAACAAAGTACACGACTGCCGCCGCCACGACGCCTGCCGCCAACAGCGCCGAGTAGATCGCTGCGAACGGCCCCGGCTGGTATCCGCCCTGTCGACCTTCCCCCTGCCGACTTAGCAGACGTCCGCCCCTCCTTTTCAGGTCCCCGCCCATAGCGAAATGTTAGATCGTGATCACTTACGGCGACCAGCGGGGCCTCAATCCGCTCACGTCGAATCTGGGCCAGGCCACGCTCGGGCACGATTCGGGCACAGTCTCGGTCACAACCTGGCTCACGACGTCACAGCGTGTCATACGGCCTAGGTATAAAAATAGCCCTTCGCGCAGGTGAAGGACCTAAAGCGCCTGTCGAACAGATGTGCCCCGGAGGGGGACTGCCCAGATGGGCACAGGCGCCACCATGGCGGCACTTCCCACCTGACCGTCTCTGGGACCGTCTACCTGTGACTCGGGACGGCGCGTAGAGGCCGACACCCGTTCACCCCAGACCGTCGGGCGATCCCCGCAGGCTCGAGGATCAGTACGCGACGGGCCAGCAAGGACCGCAAGGCGGTCAGCGCCGCGGCCGGCCACAGCGATGGTTCGTCGACTCTGAGAAGTAACTGCGCACCGTGGACCACTGAGACGAGAGCAATACCCTGATCGGGGTCGGGCTGTGGGTCCGGCTACGTGCGGCCAGGAGGGCGGTGTCCTTCCTGTTGGTCACGGCGGCAGGCACGCTCCGGAAACCACTGCTGCGGCCAGAGACGTCCCCCACAAGGACGCGCCGGGCCCAGTAAGGCCGGTGAGCGGGCCCAAGTCACCCAATGGGTCAGTAGCACTGCCTCCGTACGCACGCGCAATGACGGTCGGGGCCGCTGGCAGGGAGTTATAGGGCTGCAGATTGTTGTCCTGGTCCGTCGCCAGCGCGACGATGGCGTCGCGCATCCGTGCGGGGTACCCGCTCGGAGCACCGTTGCTGTTCCCCGCAGCGGCCACGAGCATCGGCGTCTCGACTCCGTTCGCGTGGCAGTAGCGGGCGAGGTAGTCGATACTGCGCCCGTAGGTAGAGTCGCACGGGTTGGAAACGTCAGTGGTGAGGCTGGCGTTGATGAGGTCGTACTGGCCGGACCACATGGCGTAGGTGAGACCTGCGAGTATCTCGTGGGAGCTTCCGGTCCCCTTGTGATTGAGTACCCGCAGCGGGTGGATGATTGCATTCGGGTTCATGGCGGTGATGACCATTGAGACAGCTGTGCCGTGCCCGTGGGGGTCGGCGGCGGCGGCTGTAGCGGGGTCGCGAAAGTCTCCGTCAAGGAAGTCGATCATCTGCCGGTTCGCATACATATCGCCGGTATCGAGGAGCGCTACGCGGTGCCCGCCGACAACAGGGGGCATCATGATGTAGCCGCCTAAGCTGAAGGTGGCGCCACTGGCGATGAGGTCGTCGAGCTTCCCCGTGGTGAATGGGTCGACATGGGGGCCGCCTTGTGCGGCGTGTGCCTGATAGGCGGGTTCCCACAGGAGGGCTGGCATTCCGCCGGCGAGGGGGAAGTCTTCCCCGGACAGTGGCGGAAGGATCATGGTTTCGATTTGTAGGCGTGCCGTCAACCAGGCTCCGAGCCCGGGGGCGGAAGGGTGCTTCAGCACAGCAACGGCGGGTGCCCGGGTCTCATAGAAGCGCTCACGCACCGCTCCTGGGGCTGATTCGAACCCGAGCTCGATCAATCGCGGTGATTCAAGGTCGAAGCCGATCGTGTCTTGGAAGCGAGCCCAGGTTTCGATCAGGGTTTGGACGGCGGGTCTCGGGCCGATGACCGTGGCGTACTCATGCTCGGGTCCGTGCACGGACGTCTCCATGTCTCGGACGCTACCCGAGTTAGGGCACCCCGGCAGCGCGGGATGTTCCGGATTCCCCCTGCTGGCCCTCGGAGTGATTGCGACCCACACTCGTTTGCATGGACGAAAACAGGTCGGCACCGCAGCCGGTCTTTCCCTATCAGAACGCACGCCAGACGGTGACGGATGAGGACCTGGCCAGCTGGCAAGTTCGACCGGACGACGACACGGGCCGCATCGCCAGGATCTTCGGTCCCTGCCCACGCTGCGACCACCCGACAGCGCAGCCGGTGGGGAAATTCGTGGACCTTGGCGCAGCTGCCGCGGGGACACCTCCCCTACCCTCGGCAGAAGGGCTGCTGACGCAGTCCTGCCGCTGCGCCTGCGAGGAGCAGCATCTCGGCCCCGCGAACGCGGCGGCGCAGCAACCGGGATGCGGAGCCTGGTGGCAGGCAGCCATCATCCTTAAACCGAAGCCGGGCGAGCAGCAGGTAAGGGCGCCGGCAGACGACACGATGCTCGATGCGGCGCGGACGGCAGCGCAGATGCCTCGTCCGGACGGGCTAGCGGTGCGGGCGGCGGCAGAGAAGTGGCTCGGCGCGGTGATCGCTATTGTGGGCCTGTTCGGGCTCGCCGGCGTGGTGAGTGGCAAGGACGCGTTCACTGGATTGCCGCTCGGGGTACGGATCGGCTCGGGCATCGCTGCCGGACTGGCGCTCCTTGCTGCCGTGACGGCGATCCTGTTCGCCTACACCGCTGCTTACGGATGGCCGGTCTTGATCTCCATCGGCAACGACAAAGAGCTTGCAGTCTGGTATGACAAGCACAACAAGATGCTGCGCGCGGCACCGGGCAAACTCAGAAACGCCGTGATCTTCGCGCTGGCTTCCCTGGCGCTGCTAAGCGGTGTCGCGGGCTGCATCTGGTTCTGGCCGCGAGCGGCCCCAGCACAGCATGTACTGGTGCAGTTTGGACACGATTCTGAGGTCTGCGGAACTCTCGTCTCCAGCACCGAGCGGGCACAACTCCGTATCCGACGTACGGACGACACAATCCAAGTAGTCCGCTTCGCAATGATCAAGTCTATTGCCCCGGTGAGCGGTTGCCCGGCATAGCCGCGCAGCCGCGCCGCCGCTCTCGAAGCCGCCTGCCGACCACGAAGCGGCGGGCTGGCAAGGACCCGCAAGGCCGTGAGCACCACGTGTGCCTTTCAACGCCTCGTGCCGTGTTACTCGTCGGCATAAGGCGCATAGCCGGAGGGGCGCCGCGCAGAGGGACACGGCGTTGACCAGCGACGAAATACGCAACTCACGGTCAGCGGCACAATCTTCTTGTAGCCAACAACTCTCAGCTGCAAGGGCGGCTGCCTCGATCCATGGCGGCCGCTCCTCCATGTGAGTCACCCGCAACGCGGCAGCCTAATCGCTACGATCCGCTCATACGCCTATGGCGTCGGCAAACGAGGGGAGGAAACGTGACGTACCAGGGTCGGATCACTTTGACCGAGTCGGAGCCGGAACTGGAACCACGGCAGCATTCTGTTGACGCATTGGGAGCAGCGATGCGCAGACACGACGCTCGTTCCAACTGCATGCGGCGGCCAAGGCTGGCCAGTTCGGCGGCTCGTCGCAGCCGCGACAGAGACAAGTGCCGCTCTGCTTCGCCCCGTCTCGATTGTGGATGCTGATACCGCCGTCGTCGTCTACGCGGGGACCCACAGCTGCGGTAGCAAGGTCGCTGCAGGGGTGCCACCGTCAAGCCTGATGAGTAGCGTCGGCCCTCATACGGCAGCGCCTTCCAGAGGTGGATCTCGAAGCGCGTTACGCTCTCCGATCCGACGGCTGGTTGTTCGTGATCCAGTTTGGTCCGGAGAAACGTGACTCACGTCATGCGTGGTTCACCGACAAATGATCACGTCCGCCTTGCTTCTTAGCTCGACTGAGGAAGAATGACAGCGAGGCTGACGTTTACCCATGGGTAACTGACCTGGTCAACCGAGAGGATCGTGCATGGATGAACGAGACCGCGAAGCTCAATTCAACCTAGAGCTCGGCAGGAACATCCGGCGGCTTCGGCTGGACGCCGGCTTGGTGCAAGCCCAACTCGCCCGAATGACCGGCGTCTCACGGGCATCTATCACCAACGTCGAGGCTGGATCGCAGGCACCGCCGCCCTACAGACTGGCTCGGATCGCTGAAGCACTTGGGGTACGCGTTGCAGAACTGATGCCCGAGATCAGCGAGATCGGGCAGCCGCCACTCACTCCGAGCTTTGCCAATGCCCTTGCTAGCGTCATGGCGCTGGCCGACAGGCAAGCGGAAGAAGGAGGGCACCTTGGCCCGGGCTGACGTAGCCGCTAGGCAGCTACTGGACGAAGGCGGTTGGACAAGTCTGCCGATTGATCCCCAAGACATCGCCGAAGCGCTCGGGGTCGTCGTCGTGGAGGCTCCGATGTCGTCGGATATGTCCGGGATGCTCGTCCGCGAACCCACCCGGATCGTGATCGGCGTCAACAACGATCATTCACCGTCCCGCCAGCGGTTCACCATCGCCCACGAAATTGGGCACCTGCGGCTGCACAAGGGGCGGTCTATGATCATGGATTCGGATGTACGGGTCAATTTTCGAGATAACGCCTCAAGCCTGGCCACAGATCGCGAAGAGATAGAAGCCAACCGCTTTGCTGCAGCGTTGCTGATGCCGGAACACATGGTGCGGTCATGGATCGCCGCGGAGTCGTTCGATTCAGCCAAGGAGCTCGTGGAACAGCTGGCCGTCAACCTCAAGGCAAGCAGACAAGCAGTCAACTTCAGGCTGGTCAACCTCGGTTTCTTCCCGACACCGGTCGAACTGGACTAGCCGGCAACACCCAGAACGTGCGGCCCGCGGTGATGAACACCGCGGGCCGCCTCTTTGATTGAAGAATTTCCCAGAGGCCCTTGAGGGAATAGCAGCCCGACTCCGCTGAAAAAGTAAGCATTTCTTTAGTTTATTACCTATACCGCAAATCTGTGATGCTGCAGACGCTCACCGATCGACTGCCTCCACCGCGCTCGGCGCCTGACCTGCCACGCAAGAGAGTGACAGTCAAACTAACCTCCAAAATTTGACATGAGCTTCCCGTTGTGTCACCGTCGTCTCGGGCGTTAACAACCACCCCACAGGTACGCGAGGAGAGAAACCATGAATGATCTGACAACCACCGAGAACACGTCGCTTGCCCTGAAGAACGTGACTGTCCTGGTGAACCGACAGCCGGTTGTGCTGCACAGCAGGGACGTGACAGGCGCGCAGATCAAAAGGGACGCCATCGAGCAGGGAGTGACCACCGTCAAGCCGGACTCGCGGTTGTTCCACAAGGTCGGCGATTCCTGGGTCCTGGTGCCGGACGGCGAAACCGTCAGGGCTCACGAGAACGAGAAGTTCCGTGCTCAGGGCCGCCAGGAGGACTCGTGAGCACCTACACCTCGGCTGTTGCCGAACAGATCACCGACCTGAGAGCGGCGTTCCCCGACAAGAAGGTCATCGCCGATCCCGATGGCGCCGGCGGCGCTTACGTGACCGTCAAGCCGATCGACCCGGGACCGACCTTCATTCAGAGCGAGAGCACCCTCGGCTTCCAGATCACAAACCTGTGTCCCCACGCGGACATTTATCCGGTGTTCTTGAGCCCTGACCTGAAGCGAGTGGACGGCAGGGACCATATCAGCCCGTTCACGGTGGTGTCCTGGCGCAATCAGCCCGCACTGCAGTTCTCCACACGGACCAACCCGCACGACCCTCAAAAGGACACCGCTGCGACGAAGGTGGCCCAGGTGATCGAATGGCTGGCGATCCGGGAATGAAGACTCAGGCGACCGGGCTGTCGCTGACCATCCCACCGCGCTTGTGGGATCGTCTCCAGAAGCACTTGTTCCCAGGCGACGGCGATGAACATGGCGCTGTGATCCTGGCTGGCCTAGCTCCCGGCCGACACGGCCCAAGGCTCCTTGCGCGAGATGTAGTGATCGCAAACGACGGTAGCGACTACGTGCCCGGCGAGACGGGGTACCGTGCGTTGGCCGACGATTTCGTGAACAAGACGATCGATCGTGCCGACGCCGAGGGCCTCGCCTACATCGCTGTCCACTGTCACTCGGGAACCACCAGAGTGGAGTTCTCAGGGCTGGACATGGCCAGCCATGACCGCGCCTATCCGGCGATCGTGCAGATGACCGACCGACCAGTCGGCGGGCTCGTCTTCGCACGGCATGCCGCTGCGGGCGATGTCTTCATGCCGGACGGCACCCGGAGCGCGCTAACCGAAGTTGTCGTGCCGACCCATAATCTCCTTCGGCTACGAGTTGCACCGGCAGCTCCGCCCCCGGCCGCGCACTCGGACTACGATCGGCAATCGCGGCTGTTCGGCGCCGCCGGCCAAGCCGTACTCGGGCAGATGCACGTCGCCGTCGTGGGCCTCGGCGGCATCGGATCGATCTTGGTCGAGCTGTTGGGGCGCCTTGGTGTCGGGCACCTCGTGGTCATCGATCCCGACAAGGTCGACCCGAGCAACCTGCACCGCCTTCCCGCCGCTCGCCGTCTGGACGCAATGACCTGGCTCCGGCACGAGTCCACCCCAGGCTGGATCAAGCAACTTGGCGAGTTGCTGAGCACACCGAAGACCAGACTGGCAGCACGTAACGCACATCGCGCGAACCGCAGCACCAAGGTGACGATGCTGCGCATGGATGTAAGCCATCCGAAGGCCGTCAAAGCATTGACCGAGGTTGACTGGATCTTCCTCGCCGCGGACACCAACGTAGCGCGCCACGTGACCAACGCCGTAATCCAGCAATACCTGGTACCCGGCGTCCAAGTCGGGGTCTCAATCCCGGTCGCGCCCGACGGCACGGTCGGTGAGGCGCACATCGCCATACGCCCCTTGCTGCCGGGAGTGGTGTGCCAATGGTGCGAGGGCTTGATCGACCCTTCCGAACTCGCGCTGGATGCGCAGTCCCAACACCACCGCGATCAAGCCCGATATGTCCAGGGCGAGCCAGCACCTTCCGTAATGACGCTAAACACCATCGCCGCCGGCGAGGCCTCCACGTACTTCATGCTCTCCGCGGTCGGACTGCACGAAGGCTGCGACCACGAGGCCCGGGTCCACTTCCCGCGAACACGGGAACGTGATCAGCAACGATCTGAACTACGTCCGCGTTGTCCATGGTGTTCGACTGAGCCGGACTCGGCTTTCGCAATCGGCAATGCCCGCCCGCTCCCCGGCGCCGATCACGGCTAGGACGGTCCAGGTGTCGCAGTCGCTCTGCTTCTCCGCGCTTCCGACCGTCAACAGCGGTCTACGTCGGGCTGGGGCCCGGGCTGCACGTGCCAACTCGCTACCCTATTCGATCAACCGACCGAGTCGAGCTGGTACTCCGCAGCCTCTCGATCCGCAAGCGCGGCAAGGTACCGTTCTGCGTCCAGGGCGGCGGTGCAGCCGGAGCCGGCGGCGGTGATGGCTTAGCGGTAGGTGTGATCGAGGACGTCGCCGCAGGCGAAGACGCCGGGGATGTTCATGCGGGAGGAGCGGCCTTCGACTTCGATGTAGCCGGAGTCGTCGAGGTCGATTTGGCCGGTGAACAGTTCGGTGCGGGGGTCGTGGCCGATGGCGATGAATAGGCCGGTGGCGGGGAGTTCGCGGGTGGCGCCCGTGACCGTATCGCGGAGGGTGAGGCCGGTGAGCATGTCGTTGCCGTGGATCTCGGCGACTTCGCTGTTGAGTGCGAAGGAGATCTTCGGGTCGTTCATGGCGCGGTTCTGCATGGTCTTGGAGGCGCGCAGTTCGCCGCGGCGGTGGATGACGGTGACGCTGGCCGCGAAGCGGGACAGGAAGGTGGCTTCCTCCATGGCAGTGTCGCCGCCGCCGACTACGGCGATGTCCTGGTTGCGGAAGAAGAAGCCGTCGCAGATAGCGCACCAGGAGACGCCGCGGCCGGAGAGTTCGTCCTCGCGGGGCAGGCCAAGTTTGCGGTAGCCGGAGCCGGTGGCGATGATGACGGTTTTGGCACGGTGGACGGTGCCTTCGCTGTCGACGACTTCTTTGATGTCGCCGGTCAGGTTCACCGCGGTCACGTCGTCGGCGATGATCTCGGCGCCGAAGCGTTCGGCCTGGGCGCGCATGTCCTCCATGAGCTGCGGGCCGTCGGGGAAGCCGGGTAGTTCTCGACCTCGGTGGTGGTCGTCAGCGAGCCGCCGACGAAGATGTAGGAGCCGAACACCAGCGGCTGCAAGTCGGCGCGTGCGGTGAACAGCGCTGCACCATCACCGCGCGCGGCCCCAGTGGCCACGAAGCCGATGCACCCTGAGGGTTCGTCATCACGGCGCCTACGAGCGGCGCCGTTCAAGCCGGAGCCGCTTGCGGCGCCGAACGAACGAACCAGGAGGTCGTCCGGCATGGACGGCAAGAACGCGCAGGCGGGACGTCGCAGCAACCGGATTCGCCGATTCGACCGCGTCGGCTGGCGGCTGATCACGAAGGCAACAATGGTGTCCACCCTCATCGGTCCCGTGCCGCTGATCATGCATCGCTGAGCGCTGCTTCGATCACCCCCATTATCGTCATCTTGACGATAATGGGGGTAGAGTGTAGCCACGGCTCGACACCTCGGCGGGGCCGACCTACGACAGCAGCGGCAAGGAGCCCGGCTCGATGGCGACGAACGACGCGGTGGACGCCACCGCCCCGGCGGTGGACCACAAGGTGGCACTGGCCACCAGCATGCACGGAAACCCGGGGATGCATGCGCTGCTGCTCGGTGCGGGCATCTCGATCGGAGCGGGGGTTCCCACAGGGTGGGGCATCGTCGAAGATCTCGTCGGGCAGCTCGCCGCGGCGCGGGACCCGGATGACGCCGGGGCCGCGGCGACCGCCGCCAAGGACCCCGTGGCGTGGTGGACCGCGAACGGACGCGGGGACCTCGGCTACTCCCCGCTGCTGGCCGCGATCGCCCCGACGGGGGCGGCGCGTCAGGGCGTCCTCACCCGCTACTTCGCGGATCCGGGGATCACCCCGAGCCCGGCGCACCGGGCGGTGGCGGAGCTGGTCCGGCGCCGCAGCGTCAAGGTGATCATCACGACGAACTTCGACCGGCTCATCGAGCAGGCTCTGTCCGAGGTTGGAATCAAGCCCCAGATCATCCACAGTCCCGGCCAATACCGGGCCGCCACGCCGTTGGTGCACAGCCAGGCCACGATCATCAAGCTGCACGGGGACTACCTCGACCAGCGCTCGCTCAACACGGCGGAGGAACTCGCCTCCTACCCTGCGGCCCAGAAGAAGCTGCTCGACCAGGTCCTCGACGAGTACGGCCTGATCGTCTGCGGCTGGTCCGCGGATTGGGACACCGCGCTGGTCGGCGCGATCGAGGGCGTGCGCTCGCGCCGCTACCCGATGGTGTGGTCCGCCTACGGCACCGTCGGCGATAAGGCCGGAGACCTCATTGCCCAGCACCAGGCCACTGTGATCAAGGGGATGACCGCCGACGAGTTCTTCCCGGACTTGGTGAAGCGGCTCGAAGCGCTCGACGTGATGCGCGAGAACCCGATCAGTCGGGACATGGCGGTCGCCCGGCTCAAGAAGGCGATCACGACCCGCGACCGCATCGAAATCTATGACACCGTCGATCGGGCCACCACCAAGGTGTCCGACAGCGTGTCGGATCTCGAGCGGCATCCCGTCTGGGTCGGGAGCGGCACCAACGAGCCCACTGCCACGGCGTTCGGAATGAGCATGCGGAACTACCGAGCCGAGGCCGACACCCTGCTGCACCTGCTGGCCACCGGCGCGTTCTTCGACGACGGCACCTTCGACCACATCTGGGTGCGCCCCGTGGTCCGCCTGGCCCAGGCGCGCAAGCCCTCACAAGGCGCCTCGCTTGATGAAATGGAGAAACTACGCCACTACCCAGCCCTACTCGCTGCCTATACCGCAGGAGTCGCCGCGGTCCTCGCCAGGCGCGAGGAGCTGCTTGCCGGCCTGCTGCTCACCCCGCTCTATACGAACCCCAACAGGTACAACGACCCGTCCCAGTCAGCCGCCATGTTCCTTAACCCCGCTCTCATGCTCGAAGCGTCGGTCTTGATCAACCCCGCAACCCAGCTGAACGGCATCGGCCAGTACCCGCAGAGCCATCAGGTACGCGCCGACGTCCGCGAGCCGCTGCGCGGCATCGAGCCGGACGACGACGCCTACCAGGCGGCCTGCAGCAGGTTCGAGATCCTCGCCTCGATGCTCTCGAACGATGCCTGGGGCCAGGCTGGCGAAGAACCGGGAACTCGGTACCCGTGGCTCGGCGAGTACGTTCTCGACTCCGGCTGGCGCGCCCAGCGCGGTCTCGTGGCGCGCATCGGCGAGGAGATCTCGGAGAACTGGCCGCTGGTGCGAGCAGGAGCCTTCGGGGGAGACGTAGAACGGGCGCGTGCGGCGCTAGCGGGGGTTACGCGGTGGAGTAGCTTCACCGACAGGCCCTAGCGCACCGATGAATACACTTGCGTCCCAGTCTGGCGTCTTCGTGGCTTGGCCGGGCCTTTGCGGTGCAGTACGGGGAGCGAGTGCAGCCTGGGAACCCAGGCTGGGACCGCTGCGTCCAAAGGCGAACCGCCGGTGCTGCAGCGTGCCAATTGGGAGTCCCGCTATGCACGTACTTCCGCGAACGCCGAACCGCGGGATAGCCACCGTGATCGTCTTTGCGACTGCCGTCCTCGCCGGCTGTTCATCGACGTCGCGCCCGGTCTCCTCCGGATCCGCCGCGCCGAAAACGTCGTCCTCAACCAGCACGACAACGGGAACCGGCTCAGCGTCCGCGCCCACCACTGCTGTGCCGAGCACCACGGCCGCTTCGGGCTCCGCGCCACCTGCTTCGGTGGCTTCCCCGTCGCAACAGCCGACTCCGCTTTCGACCACCAGCCTCAGCAGCCCCAGCAAATGCCTGTCCGGGACGTTTGCTTTGGTCGTTCCCACCACCGACAACCCGGTACGCAGCGCTTGTCTGCACATGGGAACGACCGTGGAGCTCGAATTCCTCGCACTGCGCGGCGTCACCTGGAGCGCGCCGACCGCCTCCGATACCTCCGTGGCGTCGATCACCGATCAGGTCGAGCCGATCGGAATCCGCCACGACCAAGTCAGGCTCCTGCGCCGGCACGGTCACCGTCAGCAGCTCCAGCAGGTACAACGCGGATCCGTCCGGCCCACCGTCGAAGCTGTGGACCCTGACCTTGACCGTCGTTCCTTGACGGAGCTCCTGCCCGGCACCGAATCGACCGGGCCTCGTATCACGAGCCGTTCGGGGTCCCGGTGCCGCCTGTGCAGGCGGCGCCGGGCTCCGGCGTCTGCGGGCCCTGCATGTACTTGCTGATGAACTTGGCGATCCGCGCGTCGGTGGCGGAGTCGACGTTGAGCTGCTTGCCCCAGGCGGTCACGGTGATGGGCG